>NZ_JBEXLL010000003.1:0-205971 GCF_040609955.1 Nocardia sp. NPDC004568 | reverse complement strand
TGCCGCGATCTGGCACAACCACACGATCGGCGCACCGGTCACCCGGTCACTGATCGCCTACGACCATTGACCAGGGTTTGGACTTACTCGTCTAGGCTGACCGACGCCCAGTAGGTGGATCGGGAGCCGGAGGTAAGTACGCCGATGACCGGGAAACGTAGCGTCCAAGCCCGGTCCCTCAGTGCCGGGTCAGCGCGTCAAGTTGATGGCAAACTAATGCACTACCATGTCATCCATGGGAGGGCGGGTGATCAAGCGGGCATACAAGTACCGCTTCTATCCGACTCCCGAGCAAGCCGACCAGCTCGCACGCACCTTCGGTTGTGTCCGCTACGTCTACAATCGGGCGTTGGCGGAACGTTCCCGGGCGTGGACGCAGGAGCAGCGCCGCATTTCGTATGCCGAGTCGGACAAGATGCTCACCGGCTGGAAACGCGACCCCGAAACCGAATGGCTCACCGAGCCGTCGAAGGGTCCGTTGCAGGCGGCGCTGCGGAATCTACAAGCCGCCTACGACAAGTTCTGGCGCAAACGCAGCGGGTATCCGCGATTCAAGAAGAAAGGCCGGTCGACAGATTCGGCTACCTACTTCTCGAACTGTTTCACCTACCGCAATGGTGCGATCACGCTTGCCAAACAGGTCGAACCGCTGGATATCCGCTGGTCTCGGCCGTTGTCGGAGGGCGCGCGACCGTCGCAGGTGACGGTGTCGAGGGATCGCGCGGGCCGTTATCACATCTCGATCCTGGTCGAGGACATGATCGCCGAACACACGCCGACCGATGCGACGCTGGGCGTGGATGCGGGAATAACGTCGCTGTACACGCTCTCGACCGGGGAGAAGGTCTCCAATCCCCGGCACGAGCGCAAAGACCGCGCCCGGCTGGCGAAAGCGCAGCGGGTGCTGTCGCGGAAACAGAAGGGTTCGGCGAACCGGGCCAAGGCCCGGTGGAAACTCGCCCGGGTTCATGCGCGGATTGGCGATCGTCGCCGCGATCATCTGCACAAGCTCTCGACTCGATTGGTGCGCGAAAACCAAGTGATCGCCATCGAGGATCTGAGTGTGCGGAACATGGTTCGCAATCGTTGTCTGGCGCGGGCGATCTCGGATGCGTCGTGGTCGCAGTTCCGGTCGATGCTGGAGTACAAGGCGGACTGGTATGGGCGCACCGTGGTTGCGGTCGACCGGTTCTACCCGTCGTCCAAAACGTGTTCGGTGTGCGGGCGGATCAACGATTCCATGCCGTTGCACGTCCGCGAGTGGCAGTGCCCGTGCGGGGCTTTTCACGATCGCGACGTGAACGCCGCGAAGAACATATGTGCCGCCGGGCTGGCGGTGCTCGCCTGCGGAGATGGTGTGAGACCGTCCCGCAGTTGATGCGGGAAGGCGACTGTCGATGAAACAGGAACACTCTGTCGCGAGGCAGGGAATCCCCGTCCTTCGGGGCGGGGAGGAAGTCAAGACGAGTCGCGGCGCGCGGTTGGTGCGTCAGGTCGGGGCCGGAGTCGGCGAAGCGGTGCTCGCGACGGTGGTCGCGGTGGTGGTGGTCGCCGTCGGGCTGGTCGCGTTCTCCCTGGTGCAGTGGCCCGCGTTCAATTCCTCCAATGTCGTGCGGGCACTGACCACTGTCGGTCAGGTGGGAGCCGCGGCGCTGATCGCGGGTTCCATCGCCCTGCTGCGACTGCGGCGTTCGCGGTGGCTCGCGAAACTGCTGTCCTGGACGGGCATCTCGGCGTTCGTCACGGTCACTCTCGGGATGCCGCTGGCGGCCACCAAGCTGTACCTGTTCGGGATCTCGGTGGACCAGGAATTCCGGACCGAATACCTGACCCGGCTCACCGACAGCGCCGCGTTGCGCGATATGACCTACGCCGATCTGCCGCCGTTCTATCCGGCCGGGTGGTTCTGGATCGGCGGCCGGGTGGCGAATGTGCTGGGTATGGATGGCTGGGAGGTGTTCAAGCCGTACGCGATCGGTTCGATCGCGGTGGCCGCGGTCGTGTCGCTGGTGCTGTGGACCCAGCTGATCCGCGCGGATTGGGCGGTGGGGGTCACCAGCGCGGTGACGGCGGTGGCCGTCACCTATGCCGCGCCGGAGGCCTACGGCGCGGTGATCGCGATTCTGCTACCGCCGGTGCTGGTGATGGCCTGGGGCGCCCTGTACCGGCCCGCCGAGCTCACCGGCGCCGGGGCGAAGACCGGGGACGGAGGCGAGCCGGAAAGCGGCGGTCGCACCGCGGGCGGCTGGGGCGCGGTCCTGGGTACCGGGTTGTTCCTGGGGCTCGCCGCCGCCTGCTACACGCTGTATTTCGCATTCGCCGTGTTCACTGTCGTACTCATGGCGGTTGTCGCCGCGGGGCTCGGGGTGCGGGCGCGTTACGTCGCGCGGACACCGCGCCGGATCGCGGCGCATACCGGGGAGTCGCATGCACCGGTCGGTAGCGCCGGGCGGGCGATCGGCGCCCCGCTGCTGCGGCTGATCGTGATGGGCCTGATCGCCGCGCTGATCGCGCTACCGGTGTTCCTGCCGTTCCTGGCCCGGATGCTGGATCGGCCGAAACTACAGTCCGGTGGCGCGTTCCACTACCTGCCCGAGGCCGGGTCCGAACTGCCGTTTCCCATGGCGCATTTCTCGCTGCTCGGGGCGCTGTGCCTGATCGGAACCATCTGGCTGGTGATGCGCGCGAGTTCCTCCCGGCGCGCCCAGTCGCTGGGCCTCGGCGTGGTCGCGGTGTACCTGTGGTCGTTGTTGTCGATGCTGGCCACCGCGGCCGGGTCGACACTGCTGTCGTTCCGGCTGGAACCGGTGCTGCTGGTCCTGCTGGCGGCCGCTGGCGGCTTCGGGTTCGTCGAGGGCGCACGGGCGATGTACCAGGCGCTCAACGAACCGGCGCGGTTCCGCTGGGTGGCCATCGTGCTGGCCACGGTGGGCGCGCTCGCCTACGCCCAGGACATCCCCCATGTCCTGGCCCCGGAGATCACCACCGCCTACACCGATACCGACGGGGACGGCCGGCGGGCCGACCAGCGCGACCCCTCCGCGGTCCGGCACTACCACAACATCGACGACGCCCTGCGGGCCCAGACCGGCCGCGAACCCTCGGACACGGTGGTGCTCACCGGCGACACCACCTTCCTCGCCTACTATCCGTACTTCGGTTTCCAGGGCATGACCTCACATTACGCCAATCCACTGGCCGATTACGCGGATAGATCCGCGGCGATCGAGCAGTGGAGTGAAAAGGACACACCGGACGAACTTCTCGCCGCGCTGGCCGCGGCACCGTGGCGGGCGCCCGACGCGTTCCTGTTCCGCCGCAGTGGCGACGAGTACACCCTGCGGCTGGCCGCCGACGTGTACCCGAACGATCCCAATGTCCGTCGCTACACCGTCGCGTTCCCCGCGGCATTGTTCGACGACCCGCGGTTCACCGTGACCGATATCGGCCCGTTCACCCTGGTCGTCGTCGAGCGCTGAGCACAGTCGCCGCTCGGCCGCCACCGCGGCGGCCGGGCGCGCCGACGCTCCCGCGAGACGGTGACCCGTTGCTTAGGCCGCTCGGACACGCCACCGCCCGCGCCGGCCGCGCGGTCTGCGGGTGAGGTCCGCCCCGCGGCGCCTATTAGAGTCGAGCCCCGTGCGACCGGACCGATCTCCTCGAGCGTTGAACCGTATCCGTCTGCTGGCCCTGGTATCCGGGCTACTCGGATTCGTGCTGGCCGTCGCGGCGCCGCTGCTGCCGGTGCGCCAGGACAGTACCGCCCTGGACTGGCCGCAGGCCGGTGCGGCCAGTGTCGAGGCGCCGCTGGTGAGTTATCAGCCGTTGCGGCTGGACCTCAGCGTGCCGTGCCCGGTGCTGAACACCGCCGAGGGCACGGTGGTGGAGACGGTGCCCGACGGTTCGGGCCAGTCGTCGGCGCGCGGGCTGCGGGTCACGGTGACCGGCGACACAGTGTCGGTGGTGCTGCGCGATGTGCCGCTGCTGTCCGCCGAGCGCGCCGAACTGGGCGGCTGCCAGGCCCTCACCGCCACCTCGTCGGCCACTGTGACCACCGCGGAACTGACCGGAACCACCCGGGCCGACGGCACACCGTTCCGCGCGGAGGTCGGCCGGGACATCCGCCCGCAAGTGGTCGGAGTATTCACCGACCTGTCGCAGGGGCAGCTCGACGGACTCCGGTTGCACGCCGATATCGACTCGCGTTTCACCTCGTCCCCGACTCCGCTCAAGCTGGCCGCGATCGTCGGCGCGGCGGTGTTCACGGTGCTCGCCCTGATCGCGCTGCATCTGCTCGACACCACCGACGGCCGCCGCGCCCGCCGTTTCCTGCCCGCGCACTGGTGGCGCTTCCGGCTCGCCGACGGCGCGGTGCTCGGCGTCCTCGTCGCCTGGCACATCATCGGTGCCAACACCTCCGACGACGGTTACATCCTGAACATGGCCCGGGCCTCGGACCGAGCCGGCTATCTGGCGAACTACTACCGCTGGTTCGGGGTGCCGGAAGCGCCGTTCGGCTGGTCCTATGAGGTACTCGCCTGGATGACGCGGATCTCGGAGTCGAGTCCGTGGATGCGGCTGCCCACCCTGCTGGCCGGGATCGTGTGCTGGCTGGTGATCAGCCGGGAGGTGCTGCCCCGGCTGGGCGCGCGGGTCCGGGGCAACCAGATCGCCCTGTGGACGGCGGGCCTGGTCTTCCTGGCGTTCTGGCTGCCCTACGACAACGGTCTGCGTCCGGAACCGCTGATCGCGGCCGGTGCGCTGCTCACCTGGTGTTCGATCGAACGGGGGATCGCCACCGCGCGGCTGCTGCCCGCCGCGATCGCGGTACTGATCGCGGCCTTCTCACTGGCCGCCGGGCCCACCGGGCTCATCTGCATCGCCGCGCTGATCGCCGGTTCCCGGCCGGTACTCCAGATCATCATCGCGCGCGCCCGAGGCGGCGCTTCCCGGGCGCGGTCGCTGTGGCGCTACGCGAGCCTGATCCTGCCGGGCCTGGCCGCCGGAACCCTGGTGCTGGTGGTGATCTTCGCCGATCAGACCCTGGCCACGGTGATGGAGGCCACCCGCGTCCGTACCGCGGTCGGACCGAATGTGGCCTGGTTCGACGAGCGCACCCGCTGGGATTCGCTGCTCATGCTCTCCCCGGACGGTTCGCTGGCGCGGCGGTTCGGAGTCCTGCTCATGCTGCTCTGCCTGCTGGTGTGCGTTCTGCAGGTGCTGCGCAAGGGCCGGATCCCCGGGACCTCGCGCGGCCCATCGGTGCGGATCCTGGGCATCGTGTTCGCCTCGCTGCTGCTGATGATGTTCACGCCTACCAAATGGACCCATCACTTCGGCGTCTACGCGGGTCTGGCGGGTTCGCTGGCCGCGCTGGCCGCGGTCGCGGTGGGCACCAACGGTATCCGGGCCCCGCGCAATCGCGCGCTGTTCGCCGCCGCCGTGCTGTTCCTGCTGGCGATCACGTTCACCGGCTCCAACGGCTGGTGGTACGTGTCCAGTTACGGTGTCCCGTGGTGGGACAAGGCGCCGCTGGTCGCCGGTAAAGGCTTGTCCACCCTGTTCCTCGGACTCAGCGTGCTCGCCCTGCTCACCGCGTTGTGGTTGCACTACCGGATGCCGTACCTCCGTGGTGCGGGGCCCGTCTCGGTTCTGGAGCGACGGAGCGAGGGAGCGCAGCGACCGAGCGGAGGAGTGAAGAACCGAGACCGAGGGGGCCCCGCACCCGCGGCGCCGAAGGCGGCGCAGTATTACACCGCGCCGCTCACCGTGGCGGCGGCGTTGCTGGTGCTCTTCGAGATCGCGTCGCTGACCAAGGCCGCCGTCGGCCAATACCCGGCCTACTCCGTCGCGAAGTCGAATATCCGTGCGCTGGCCGGTGATCCGTGCGGGCTCGCCGACGATGTGCTGGTGGAGACGAATACCGCCGATTCGCTGCTGCTGCCCTACCAGGGCGACCCGGCCGACGGCCTGATCTCCACCGACCCCGAGGCGCGGACCGTCGGATTCACCCCGGACGGGGTGGCCGAGGATCTGACCGCCGACGCCGAGGAAACCACCTCCGGCGGTGCGAACTCCGTCGAATCCGATACCGAGAACAAGACCACCGACACCACCGGCGCCGGGACCGGTGGCGGTAAGTCCGTGCAGGCCGGTATCAACGGTTCCACGGTGACGCTGCCGTTCGGTCTCGATCCGGCCCGGACCCCGGTGCTGGGCAGCTACACGACCGGTGACCAGCGGCAGGCGAAGCTCACCACCGGCTGGTACCGCCTGGATCTCACCGACGAGATGCGTGCCGATCCCGCCTACCGGGTGCTCGCCCTCACCGCGGCGGGCCGGATCAGATCGGTGGACGCCGACGGAGTGCTCACCTACGGCCAGGACCTCACGGTGGAGTACGGCACCCGCGCCGCCGACGGCACCATGACCGTGCTCGGTGCGGTGACACCGCTGGATATCGGCCCCAATCCGTCCTGGCGCAATCTGCGGGTACCCCTGGATCAGTTGCCCCGCGAGGTGAACGCGGTCCGGCTGGTGGCCGTCGACAACGACATCACGGCCCGGCAGTGGCTGGCCGTCACGCCGCCGCGGCTGCCGCGCCTGGCCACGCTGGATTCCGTTGTGGGGCATACCGACCCGGTCCTGCTGGACTGGCACGTCGGGCTGGCCTTCGGCTGCCAGCGGCCGTTCGACCACAGCCACGGCATCGCGGAGGTACCGCGCTGGCGGATCCTGCCCGACCGCGTCGGTTCCGATGCCTCCAACGCGTGGCAGGACCATATCGGCGGCGGCCCGCTGGGCTGGACCGAGCTACTGCTGGAAGCCGATTCGGTGGCGACCTATCTGTCCGACGACTGGGCCCGGGACTGGGGTTCACTGGAACGATTCGCGCCGTACCGGCCCGACGCCGTACCCGCCGAAACGACCGTCACCGAGGAGGTCCGAGGCGGTATGAGCACCGACGATCCGATCAAGGTGAGTTGAACGAGGTTGCGCTACATCGAGACTCGTCTATCAAGTGGCATGGCTCACATATCGGTTTATTTCCATGTGAGGGAATTGCCGAACGGATGACGAACGTCGGCACGGCCCGTAGGCTTGTTCGCATGACTTCGGCCTTCGACGATATGGAACTGCGCGATCTCGTCGGCTTGCTCACCGATGAGGAGCAAAAGGAACTACGACCGTCGGTACTGCGCGTCCTCGGGCGCCTGCCGTCCCAGGAGGTGCTGCGCCGCGAGCTGGGCCAGCGTATGACCCGCGTGTGACAGCGGTGGCGGCCACCGCACTCGGGTGGCCCGCCGGAAGTACCGAATACGACGAGGGCCGTCGCACACCGGATCGAATCCGGCAGCGACGGCCCTCGAACAATTGTGCCGATACGAGTCGGCTCACCGTCCTGCCCGCTGATACGGCAGGACGGCTCGGGCGGACTAGACGGGGAGCCTGCGGAAGATCGGCCGCGGGATATGGCGCAGGATCATCATCACGTACCGGAACGCGCCCGGCGCCCAGATGAGCTCCTTGCCCTTCTCCGAGGCCTCCACCGCCAGCGCGGCGACCTCTTCCTTGTCGACCGTGAACGGCGCTTCCTTGGCGCCGGTGGCCTTCCAGTGCTCGATCGTGGTGGTGGTGCGCACCTGACCCGGCCGGACCACCAGGACCCGGGGGCCGTGCGGGCGCAGCGCCTCGCCGAGGCCCAGATAGAAACCGTCCAGCCCGGCCTTGGTCGAACCGTAGACGAAGTTGGAGCGGCGCACCCGCTCGCCGGCCGCCGAGGACATGGCGATGATCCGGCCGAAGCCCTGCGCCTTCATCTTGTCGCCGGTCAGCACGCCGACCGAGACCGCGGCGGTGTAGTTGATCTGCGCGATCTGCACCGCTTTGCGCTGGTCCTGCCACAATTCCTCGGCATTGCCGAGCAGTCCGAACGCGACGATGGCGACATCGACGTCCCCGTCCGCGAAGGCCTGGTCGACGACCTTCGGGTGGCTGTCGGTGTCGAGGGCGTCGAAATCGATCACATCGACCTGGCTCGCGCCTGCGGCCTTGGTCTGCGCCACCGCGGTATCCCGTAGCGGATCGCCCGGCAGGGCGGCCAGGATCACCCGGGCCGGCCCCTTCTTCAGGTACTCCGCGACGATCGCGAGGCCGATTTCCGAGGTCCCGCCGAACAGCAGAATGGACTGCGGATTGCCTACCGCGTTGATCACTGAAGCTCCAGCCTTCTCGCCATATCGGACATGAAAACGCCTGTCGGGTCGACGCTGCGGCGGATCTTGATCCACTCGTCGATCCGGGGATACATCTGATGGAAGTTCTCGGCGGTCGTGCGCGAGTCCTTACCGGTGTAGAGCCGGCCACCGAATTCCAGTACCCGCCGGTCCAGTTCGGTGACGAAGTCGTTGAGACCGGGCGCGATCGGGAAGTCCAGGCACACGTTCCAGCCCGGCATGGGGAAGCTCAGCGGCGCCTGGTTGCCCTCGCCGAAATACTTGAACACATTCAGGAACGAGTAGTGCCCGCTCGCCTGGATATCGATGAGGATCTGCTTGAACTCCTCGACCGCCTCCGGCGGTACCACGAACTGGTACTGCAGGAAGCCCCGCGACCCGTAGGCCCGGTTCCATTCGCCGAGCATGTCGAGGGGGTGGTAGAAGGCCGTCAGGTTCTGCGGCTTCTGCCGGTAGGTGGCGCCCTTGCGGTACCAGATCTCGGTGGCGAGGGTGAACGTCTTGTTGTTGAGCAGACCGTTGGGGAACACATCGGGGAACGTCAGGAACGTCTTCCCGGTGAAGCCCAGCGGGTTCTTGCGCAGTTTCTTCGGCAGCTGATCCAGCTTGGCCAGCGAACCCCGCGAGATCACCGCCCGGCCCAGCTTGGGCATCGGGCTGAGCGCGTCGAACCAGGCCGAGCTGTACTCGTAGTTGTCCTCGGAACCGTCGCTGTGGAATGCGATGGTCTCGTCGAGACCGGAGGTCACATCGCCGTCGGCGATGAAGTACGCGGTCTCGGTCGGTGTCATCTCGATGGTCGCACGCAGGATGATGCCGGTGAGACCGCAGCCGCCGATGGTGGCCCAGAACAGTTTGGCGTTCTTCTTCGGGCCGATGGTCTGCACCTCACCGTCGGCGGTGAGCAGCTGGATGGACCGCACATGGTTGCCGAAGCTGCCCGCGCTGTGATGGTTCTTACCGTGGATATCGGAGCCGATGGCGCCGCCGACGGTGACCTGCCGGGTGCCCGGCAGGACCGGGACCCACAGGCCGAACGGGAGCGCGGCCTTCATCAGCTGGTCGAGCGTGACACCGCCGTCGACATCCACCAGCCGGGTGTCCTGATCGATGCGGTGGATCTTGTTCAGGGCGGTCATATCGATGACCAGCCCGCCCGCGTTCTGCGCGTTGTCGCCGTAGGAGCGGCCGAGCCCGCGGGCGATCACACCACGCCGCAGATGCTCTGGTTTGCCGTCGTTCTCCTCGGCGACCAGGGCGACCGCGCGGGCGATGAGTTCGGGGTCGCTCGTCGAGAGCACTTCGGCGGTGGTCGCCGCCGTACGGGCCCACCCGGTGAGCGTCCGGGTTCGCGTGGGTAGCGTGAACCCCGTACCGGCGTTATCTGGATCGCCGGTCGGCGGGGTCTCGGTACCGGACGCCTGAGTCGAGGTCGGAGCTTTCGTGGACATCGGCATAGAGGCTACAGGCTGTATCCATTTGCGGCGCCTTCGGCGCCGCGGGGTCGGGGCCCTGTGACCCCGGTTCTTCACTCCTCCGTTCGGTCGCTGCGCTCCCTCACTCCGTCGCTCCAGAACCGGGGGCGGGCCCCGACCAGGAAGGGGACCATCCGGAGTAGAGGAGAGGTGTGCGGGGACTCGCGCTGGGTCGGCCTGGGTGAGGTTCACGGCTCTGTAAGTGCTCGATGGCCACAGTTCTATGGATGGCCGACCGCTTGTGGTCGGCCGGCTGCGTGGGCTCCGGTGCCGGGTGCGCCTCGATCACGGATGTGGGCTCTCCGCAGAAGATGGAAGGTGTGCGGGGACTCGCGCCTGGGTCGGCCTGGGTGGGTTCGCGGCTCTGTAAGTGCTCAACGGCCACAGTTCTATGGATGGCCGACCGCACACCGCACACCGCACCCGCGGGCCCGCAGGTGCCTCCGGACAAGTACATTTCCGTCGGTGGGCCCTGAAAGCAATGCAGTGAGCCGGAGCCCCCGGGTGACGCCCGGCGGCACCGGAGATGTTTCCGTCCCGGCCGAGGAGCCGGCCGTCACCGTGCGGGAACCGGACGATGCCGTACCCGAGAGCGCGCAGATCGGCCTGGTGACCCAGCTGGTGCGGTTCGCCGTCACCGGGGCGCTGTCGGCCGTGGTCGACTTCGGGCTCTACGTGCTGCTGCTCGAGGTGGTGGGTCTGCCGGTGAACCCGGCCAAGGCGATCGGTTTCATCGCCGGCACCACGACCGCGTATCTGATCAACCGCCGGTGGACCTTCAACGCGGCCCCGAGCCGGGCCCGTTTCATCGCGGTGGTGGTCCTGTACGCCCTCACCTTCTGTGTCCAGGTGGGTATCAACTGGGTCTTCTACCACGCCTTCGACGAGGGTCTGTGGTGGCGCGTCCCGCTGGCCTATGTGATCGCGCAGGGCACGGCCACGGTCATCAATTTCGTGGTGCAGCGACTGATCATCTTCCGGATCCGCTGATTCGACCGAGCACACCAGTGATCCCCGGAAGTCGGTGACTTCCGGGGATCACTGCTTTCGTTTCCTGTTGTCGTCGGGTCCGGTCGATGCCGCTGTGTCGCGGCCGGCGCCTCAGGCGCAGGCGACGCTGGCCAGCCGCTGCGGCCGACGGGCGCGTACGGAACGCACCGCGGCGCCGATCGCGACCACCGGCGGGATCCAGCGAGCCTCTTCCGGGCTCACGCCCCAGCTGGCCGAACCGGCCGAGAGGTGGGTGGGCGGCAGCGGGATGCCGTCACCGTCGGTGTGCACGACCGCACCGGCGGCCCGCAGCGCTTCGACGGCACGTCCGGCCTTGCGCATCCCGGTGACCAGATGGATCTCGCGGCGCTCGGCGCCCGGGATCTCGATCACCGGACCGGTCAGGTTGTTCGAGCGCAGATAGCGGCGGACCGACGCGGCCAACTCCCCGGTGACCTCGATGGCGGAAAGGTCTGCGTCGGTGATCAGGCACAGGCCGTTGGTCGTTTCGGCGACCGTCCAGCCACGCTGGGCGTAATCCCGCGCGGCAGCGGACTTGGCGGCCGCCGAGACGGAAGTCGGAAACGTCGTACGCACTGTCATCTCCATTCCCCGGTATAGATAAGCTCCGGCTTTCATGGGTCGTATCGGTGCCGGGTGCCCGGGGCGTTACGCCGTTCCAGGGATTTTTTTCGACTGTCGGCTTCCTCTCATTTGTGGCAGCAGTCGACATCCACTGGTACAGGACGATCGTCGGGATCCTGGTTGGCTTCGCGTACGCAATCCGGGAAGGATTCCGTTATGGCCAGCGAGGCAGCGGACGAATCCCCGAGAACCGGTCCGGCGGCGGCCGGAGCACCTGAGCCGGCGGTTCCTCCCGCAGCCGGCGCGGGAGTGAGACCGCCGGAGGAGGACGATACTGCGGATTCGCCTGGTCGGCGAATCCGGCGGAAGCTCAGTTGGCGCGCCGACGCCGCGCAACGGTTCGCCGACGCGGCCGCCGCCGAGGCGGACGACACCCACCGCGGAGGCGGTGATCGGGCGGGAACGGCCCGGCGCTGGGGCGCCGACGCGGCCCGCGGACTCCTGGATGTGCAGTTCCGCCGGCCCGCCACCAGAACGCTGTTGCCGCTGGTCTACCTGCTCGGACTGGCTTTCGCGGTGGCCGTTCCGGTGGTACTCACCGTGCTGGCCTGGCGGATCTCGGCGTTGCTCGGGGTCCTGGCGGCCCTGCTGGCACTGCCGTTCGCGCTGACGATCGCCGCCGCGGTGCGGCTCTTCCTGGAGTTCCTGGTGAACGCCTCCCGGCTGGCGACCCGGGTCGAGCACATCAGCGACCTCGCCGACGATCTTTTCCAGGTGCTCTCCGAGGTGGCCGAGCCGGTCAATCAGCTCTCCGAGGATGTGCGGGCGGTGCAGTTCTGGCGTTTCCGCCGTGGGTCGCGAAAATAACGCCGCTACTCGCGTGATAGCGCCGAATTAATGCAGTAGGGCAAATCACTGCTGCCGAATGGCCGAATAACTCGCCGTCTTCCGAAATGGATCGACCGGGACGCCCGGTCGCGCGTTCGGGTATTTCAGCGGTCGCGCAGCCGGGGTGCCGCAGCGTCCTTCGGGGAGCGTAGATAGGTGAGCCGCCGACCGTCGCGCCCGGTCTCCGGCCAGTCGATGGCCAGGTCCGGATCGAACGCGTCCAGATCGTGGTCGTGCTCGGGGCTGTACTCGAGTGAGCACAGATAGGTGAGGACCGAATCGTCCTGCAGGGACAGCACAGCGTGCCCGAGCCCCTCGGACAGGAATACCGACCGGCGGTCGAGATCGTCGAGCACCACACTGTCCCAGCGGCCGAAGCTCGGGGAGCCGGGCCGCAGATCGACGACGACGTCGAGGAACGCGCCGCGTCCGCAGGTCACGTATTTGGCCTGACCCGGTGGATCGTCGGTGTAATGGATGCCACGCAGGACGCCGGCGGCCGAGATCGAGGTGTTGACCTGGAGCAGATCGAGGGACCGGCCGGTGGCCTTCTCGAACTCCGAGGCCCGGAAGGTCTCGGCGAAGGCGCCCCGGTCGTCGCCGTGGATTCTCGGTGTGAAAACCCAGGCGCCGGGGACCGACATCTCACTGATCCGCATCTACCCACTCACCAACTTCGTCCGTGCCCGAGTAGATCGAGCAGGTACTTACCGTAACCGGAGCGGGTGAGCGGGTCGGCGAGCAGGCACAGCTGCTCGTCGTCGATGAAGCCCATCCGCCACGCGACCTCTTCGGGCACTCCGATCTTGAGGCCCTGCCGCTCCTCGATGGTGCGGACGTAGTTGGCCGCGTCCAACAGCGAGTCGAAGGTGCCGGTGTCCAGCCAGGCGGTACCGCGGGCCAGTACATCGACGCTGAGCCTGCCCGCTTCCAGATAGGCCCGGTTGATATCGCTGATCTCGTATTCGCCGCGGCCGGAGGGACGCAGTCCGCGCGCGATCTCCACCACGTCGTTGTCGTAGAAATACAGCCCCGGCACCGCGTAGTTGGACCGCGGCAGCTCGGGTTTCTCCTCGATGGAGATCGCCTTGCCGTCGGCGAACTCGACCACGCCGTAGGCGGTCGGGTCGGATACCCGGTAGGCGAAGATGGCGCCGCCGTCGATCTCGGCGAACCGGCTGAGGCTGGTGCCGAGGCCGGGGCCGTGGAAGATGTTGTCGCCCAGCACCAGTGCGGCCGGCTCGCCGCCGATATGGTCGGCGCCCAGCACGAACGCCCGGGCCAGACCGTCGGGCACCGGCTGCACGACGTAGTCGATCGCGATGCCGAACTGGGTGCCGTCACCCAGTAGGCGCCTGAAGGATTCGGCGTCCTCGGGTGTGGTGATCACCAGGATGTCCCGGATCCCGGCCAGCATGAGAGTCGACAGCGGGTAGTAGACCATCGGTTTGTCGTAGACCGGGACCAGCTGTTTGCTCACCCCGCGCGTGATCGGATGCAAACGCGACCCGGTGCCGCCCGCCAGAATGATTCCGCGCATGGTCGGTGAGTGTGCCAGCCCGCGGGTCCGCGGCTGCGTGCGGCGGTACTTCCCCGCGTCGTCGAGCAGTACGGTGCGGTGCCGGATCCCGGGGTGGGCGCGGGGATCCCGCGCGCGGAAGGACCTGTCCGGTACGCCGAGGCGTCGTTTGACGGCCGGCCTTACTGGGTATCCACCGACAATGAGGGCGATACAGGGATCCGAGCCGGATCCGTCTCGATATTTTTGTTGAGAATTCGGTCGAGTATCAGCCCGAGTTCTGTGCCGGTGCGGTTCGCGTGCACGGCTGTGATATTGCGCCCTCGAGATCTGATAGGTGCGAAATGGGATTGAGAGGGGAGAGGCATTGTCGGTTTCGGCTGTGAACTCTGGAAATCGAAACCCGGACAAGGGGTATGTAGCGCTGCTGGGGTGGAGTCTCGGTGCGGTCGAGGCCATCGACCGATTCGATCGAAGGTACGTGGTGGTTGCCCCGGAATGGGCGGAACAATACTGTGCCGAGCACGAGATACCATATATTCTCTGGAATTTCGAGAGGTTGAACGACCGCTCGGTGGAGATCGCCGAGACATTGCGGGATATGGGTGTGGACGTCGCCATACCGATTTTCGAGGAAACTGTCGAGTGGGCGGGGGCGATCAATTCTGTCCTGATGGACAACCCGCGTCTTTTCGGCCAGGCCATGCTGCTGCGTGACAAGGCCCTCATGAAGCGGCGCGCACAGCTCGGCGGTATCAGGGTGGGCATTTTCGAGGAGGCGCACGAGCGCGACGACGTGTTCCGTTTCCTGAAACGGGTCAATCAGACACTGATGAAACTCGACGGCGATCCGAACGATCCCATTCACATCAAGGCGTTCGACAAGGCCGGATGTCTCGGGCACCGGGTGATCCGGACGCCGGACGAGATCGAGACCATCCCGGACGACGAGTTCCCGGTGCTCATGGAATCGCATCTCGATGGGTGGGAATTCGCGGTGGAGGCGTGGATCCACGACGGGAAGATCCGGTTCCTGAACATTTCGGAATATGTGACACTAGGATATTCTGTTTTTGTTCCGGCGACGCCGGAACTGGAGCGGTATCGGCCGGAGATAACCCGCCAGGTGGAACGACTGATAAAAACTTTCGATATCGAATTCGGTTTCGTTCATCCCGAATACTTCGTCACGAGCGACGGTGAGATGTACTTCGGCGAGGTCGCCTATCGTCCGCCCGGATTCAAAGTTTTCGAGCTGCTGGAGCGGGCGTACGGATTCAATGCCTATCATGCGCTGGTACTCGCATTCGACCCCAAGACGACGGAAGAGGAGATAACGGCGTTCTTTCCGGAGGAGGTGGTCGACGCCAAGGGGCACGCGGGCACCTTCGGTGTCTATCCGCGCCGCCGGGTGGTCAGCAGATTGTCGGTGCCGGAGGAGACCGAAGATCACGAATATTTCGATTCCCACGAGCTCACCGCGCCATTGATGGAAAAAGTGATGAAACGTACGGCTTTCGGGAACCATTGGGGCCTTCTGTACTTCTTCGGAGAGGACCCGTACACTCTCCGGGACCTGTTGAAAAAGCAGGAAGAGCTCGATTTCTATATCTGATCCGTTGTCGGCAACGGGTTTGTCGGAAGGGTTCGGCGATTGAGTCCACCTAGCAGTGATGGGGTGTCCATGGAAAGGCATCTGGCCAAATTGGACGACGCCATCGGGGCACTTGCGGATGCCGGTGACTTCGGCAAGCAGGTCAAGTTGTCGCGAGTATTCGGCGCGCTCCGCCGGGTATTGCTGCTGCCCGGCGGCTGCATCGCGGTGCGATCGCGTGCGGAGCGGTTGGAGACCGCCGGACTCTTCCTCGGTACCGACTGGGCGCGACCGCAGATCCTCATCCCGTCGCTGAGCGGCGGCTCGCTGCGCAGTACCAACCCCGACACCGTCGTCCTGGAGACGGTGAGTGATCTGCGGCTTCTGGAGGTGGCCAAGGGCGCCTATGCGCACCCGCTGATCTCCGCGGAGCAGGCCCACCACCATCTGTCACAGGTGCTCGCCGCGAACCTTTCCCTCCTGTTCACGCCCCCGTCCGAGATCGAGCGGACGCAGCAGGGGCGGATGGCACAGGTATCGCGGGAGTTGTTGCGCCACCTGGTGGAGGAGGTGGGATACGAGAAGGTGCTCGAGAATCTGGTCGACGAGATCTGGCGGATCCTGCGGCAGCGCCCGATCCAGGTCGACTCGGTCAAACGCATGATCACCCAGATCGCGGTCGCGCGCAGTAGTCCGGATATAGACCTGGGCGCGGGCGCGCTGGGGGCGGACCGATTGATCAGCAGCCTGTACGGAACCACCGAAGCCTGCCGGGAGGACCCCGGCGTCGAGGTGTACCGGACCCGGCTGGAGACGATGGACGACAGCGCGCTGCAATACGAGGCGGCGGGTTTCGCCCGCTCGATGCACGATACGGGCCTGGTCTCGCCGTACCACGCCGTACTGCTGCGCTTCCTGCTCGGCAAGGGCGAATACCTGTTGGGGGAGGCGCTGGGGCTGTCGAGTACCGGCCGCGAATGTCTGCTCTGTTACCACGAATTGGTGCGGCAGCTGATCGAGGAGGCCGTGCACGTCGAGACGGCGCAGTGTATCTACGGGCTGGCGCTGATGCTGGAACGCGGCATTCTGTACCAGCCCCCGGTCGCGCCCGCCCTGTGGCGGCAGCTGACCCTGCAGCTGTCGGCGTATTCGCAACAGCGGCTGACCCAGGTCTTCGGTCCGGCTCCCGCGCCCCGGGCCCGGCTGCTGTCGGGCATGTTGTCGGTGCTGGGGCTGCCGCTCGGTATCGGTCAGGGCGACAATCCGACCTGCCAGTCCGCGCGGGCGCTGTCCATGTGGGCCTACAACGACCCGGACTATCTGCTGCAGACCCTGGCCTGGGCCGCGCGCGACGACGAGGTCGTGATGCATTTCGAGGGTGAGACGATCTCTTCGCGCGACAGTGTCGCCGGGGTCGCCACCGCCCTACCGATGGACCTGGATCCGGTATCGCTACTGGTCGTGCCCCATCTGGATCGGATCTACGCGGAAATGGGACGGCGCTGCGTGGACCGGGAGGGCGATCCGCACCGCTGGGTCAACCCGGAATTCCACGGATGGTGGTCCGGGCGCGGTTTCCGGATCAATGTGGACGTGGCGACGGGCAATCTGACCGATCTGGACGAGTTCCTGCGGCATTTCTACGCGAGCTACCACCCGTTCCACAACGGTAATCAGCCGCTGATCCACCCGCAGCCGGCCGGTGTCGCGGTGACCGACAGCGCCGCCCGGTTCGTGGGATGGCACGCGATCACGGTGCTGCGGGTGGCGCTGGACCCCCAGGAACGGATGCGCGTCTATTTCTACAACCCGAACAACGACAGCGGGCAGGACTGGGGAGACGGCGTGGTGGTCGGCACCGCCGGGCACGGCGAACGGTTCGGGGAAGCATCGCTGCCGTTCGAACAGTTCGCCTCGCGCCTCTACATCTTCCATTTCGATCCGCTGGAGGCCGGTGAGCCGGCCTCGGTGGACCGGGAGGAGTTGGACCGGGTGGTGGGCTATATCCACCGCAGCTGGGGCGCCGACCGGTTGCCCGCCTGACCGCTCAGCCCCGGTAGCGCTCCACCAGTCTCGCCAGTTCGTCCAGATCGCGCAGGGAATCCGCTTCCGGCTGCGTGTCCAGCTTCAGGGTCACCCGTTCCACTCCGGCTTCGGCGTAGGCGTCCAGTACGGCCGCGTCCGCGGGGGCCGGCGTGACGGTGACCGGCAGTCCGCTCGCGCGGAACTCCGCCAGCTGGGCCGGGACGTCGGCGGGATCGGCGACACCGTTGGGGATCCAGCCCACACCGTGCCGGATCGCGCGCCGCGCCGCGGCCTCGCCACCGCCGATGAAGATGGGCGGATGGGGCTGCCGGTGCGGTTTGGGCCACGCGTAGATCGGGTCGAAATCGACGAATTCACCGTGGTATTCGGCGAGGTCCTGGGTCCAGATCGCGACGATCGCCGCGAGTTGTTCGTCCAGCAGGGCGCCGCGGGTGCGCGGGTCGGTGCCGTGGTCGGCCATCTCCTCGCGGTTCCAGCCGACGCCCACGCCGAACACCGCTCGACCTCCGGAGATGTGATCGAGGGTGGCGACCTCCTTCGCGGTGTGGATGACGTCGCGCTGGATCAGCAGCGTGACCCCGGTCCCCAGGACGAGCCGGTCGGTGACCGCGGCGATCGCGCCGAGCGCGACGAACGGGTCCAACGTACGGAAATAGACGCGGGGGAGTTCGCCACCGCCGGGGTACGGGGACTGCCGATTCGCCGGGATATGTGAATGCTCGGCGAGGAAGAGTGATTCGAAACCGCGTTCCTCGAGCGCCGGACCGAGTGCGGTCCCGCTGATTCCCTCGTCGGTCAGGAAGGTGTTGACGCCGATTCTCATGACAGGCCGAACGTCGTGCCCACCCGCGAATATTTCGTGGGTGGGCACGACGCCCGGGGATCTCCCGGTGGTCTACCGGGCCGGGCCCGAGCCGTTGGGCGGGAACGGTTCGTTGATGGTGGTGACGTACTGGATGACCGCGCCGATGATCACCGGGGCGGTGATGAAGAGCTGGCCGGCCACCGTGCCCAGGGCGCCGATCGCGATGATGCCGCCGAGGCAGCCGACCACGGCGGCCGGCACGAACGGACCGAAGAGCCCCACGATGGTCGCCGCGGCCACGGTCGCGCCGGCGATGCCGCCGAGCACACAGCCGACTGCGGCGCCGCCCAGACCGCCGACCGCGGTACCGACCGCCGCGCCGGTGGCGATGGTGTCCTTGAGCCGTGTGAAGGCGGCGACCTCACGGTCGTAGGGGGTCTTCCAGGGCGCTGATTCCTGATGGGGCAGCGCGGCCGGTCGGTACACCGCCCGGTCCGGGTTCAGTTGCGGAGTGAGCGTCGCGGTGTGGCCGGAGACCTCGGCGGCGATGGGGAACTCGAAATCATCGAGCCGGAATTTCAGCGGGGTGCCGGCCACCACCGTGCCATCGGAGGCTTTGATCTTGAAAGTACCGTCCTCGACCACCATGGACCCCGAGTCGGTGGTGATGACGGACCGGCCGTCCACGACCTCCGCGGTGAAGCCGACCGGCTCCGTCCGGTCGGTGGGCGCGGCGTGGGCACTGCCGGATGCGATACCGAGCGCGGCGATGAGCAGCGCCGACATCGTGGTCAAACTCCTGACGAGCATGTGTGTATTCACCTCATATGGGAGTGCGGGCACAGATTCGTGTCGATCGAACGGAAGCGGCTGCCCGGTGGGGCCCGGCCGAATCCAGACAAAAAGGTTATCGGCCGGGCAGCGCCCTCCTGTCGAGGGGGTCGCGGGAAATGCTCGTCCGCTCGGCCTTTCGTAAAATCTCGTGTTCCGGATCGGGCCTGCGTCGCCGGTCGCCGCACCTCCGGCACGGAAACCGGATCCGGGCGCGCCGCCCTGCCCTCGATCGGACCACCGGGCGCTGCCCGGCCCGGTGACCAGGACGTAGAGTGAACGGGTGCGCCTACTCGTGACCGGTGGAGCCGGGTTCATCGGAGCCAACTTCGTCCAGCACACGGTCGCCGAACGGCCGGATACGACGGTGACCGTGCTGGACGCGCTCACCTACGCGGGCAACCGCGCCTCGCTCGACCCGGTGGCCGATCGAATCGACTTCGTACACGGTGATATCGCCGATCTGGACCTGGTCGACGAGCTGGTGAGCGGGGTGGACGCGGTGGTCCACTTCGCCGCCGAATCACACAACGACAACTCGCTGGCCGAACCCTGGCCGTTCGTGCAGACCAATATCGTCGGCACCTATTCACTGCTCCAGGCGGTGCGCCGCCACGATGTGCGGTACCACCACGTCTCCACCGACGAGGTGTACGGCGATCTGGGTCCCGAGGACCCCCCGTTCTCCGAGCGGACCGCCTACAACCCGTCGAGCCCGTACTCGGCGACCAAGGCCGCCAGCGATATGTTGGTGCGCGCCTGGGTGCGTTCCTTCGGCCTGCGCGCCACGCTGTCGAACTGCTCCAACAACTACGGGCCCTACCAGCACGTGGAGAAGTTCATCCCGCGCCAGATCACCAATCTGATCGACGGGGTGCGCCCCCGGCTCTACGGCGCCGGACATCAGATCCGCGACTGGATCCACGTGGAAGACCACAATCGCGCGGTATGGGACATCCTCGACCGGGGCCGGATCGGCCGCACCTACCTGATCGGGGCCGACGGTGAACTGGACAACCGGACCGTGGTGGAGCTGCTCCTCGCCGAATTCGGCCGCGACCCCGGCGATTTCGACCATGTCACCGACCGTGCCGGACACGATCAGCGCTACGCGATAGACGCGACCCCACTCCGGACCGAACTCGGCTGGCGGCCGCGCTACGCGGACTTCCGGGCGGGGCTTTCGGCCACTGTCGCCTGGTATCGGGACAACGAATCCTGGTGGCGTCCGGTCAAAGCCGCTACCGAGCGGGCGTACGCCGACGCGGGCGAGCGAACGATCGGCGTGCCGTGACAACGCCCGGCCCGGCGGTGGCGCGGACCGGGCGTACTCCGGTGGAATCCGGTACTCGTCAAGCCCAGACGTAGATGTGGTACTTCGCCACCGAGGCGATCAGGGCGATCGTTGTCGCGACGACGACGGTCACCGCGGCGTAGCGGCCGGGGGCGCGGTCGCCGGGTCCACGCAGCCGGAAAGGCATCCAGCGCAGCAGTACCGCGAACGACACGATCGCCAGCGGGACGAAATAGCGACCCTGGACACCGTCGATGATGTAGTAGCCGACAGGGGTGAAGGACATGTACAGGGTCACGTAGATCATCGCGACACTGGCCGCCATGGTCAGCGCGACCACCAGCGTGCGCCGGAAATCCGGGTGGTCGAAGCGTTCCGCCATCCCCACGCTCACCGCGAAGGCCAGCAGGCAGGCCACGATCGCGGTGGCCGGCACGTTGATATAGGCGAAACCGAGTTCTCCGAAGAATTCGGGGAACCACTCCTGGTCACGCCGCAGAATGCTCTCCCAGAAGGTCCGCAGGAAGCCGAACGGGTCGGTGATGATGCCCATCAACTGCTCGCCGGTGTCCACCGTGTACCACTGGTGCGGGGGCCGCATCAGGCTGGTGCCCTCGCCGGTGGGCGCGGCGATCTTCATCCACACCGCGAACCCGATCGCGCCGATCGCCGCGCACGCCCAGGTGAGCCACCGGCGCCAACCGGTCAAGCCCATCCGCTCGGCCGGGAGCAGCACCACCAGCATGGCCAGCAGCACATAGGTGGGTTTGCACAGCGGCAAGAGGATCGCGGTGCCCAGCACCGCGGCGGTCTCCACCCGGCCCAGCCGGTCCCCCAGGAACAGGCCCTTCACCAGCAGCGCCGACATCAGGACGGCCAGGGCGTTGGTGAGGGTGTCGGCGGTGACCGTCCCGGCCTGGAACACCGCGATGGGCAGTACGGCCACGGTGAAAGCCAGCCACTGGATGCGGTGCCCCCGCAATGCCCACAGAGCGAAGCCGACCACGAGCAGGTAGGCGGCCAGCCCGGACAACCGGGTGAGGCGCAGCATGGTTCCGGCATCGGCGTCGATCAATTCGGCCAATCCGATACCGATCGCATTGGGTACGTAGGGAACCGCGGAGTAGGCGGCGGTATTGGTGAACCAGATGATCTTGCGCTCGTCGGTGACCGGAGCGTCGCCCAGCCGCTGGTAGGCGGCGGGATCGGCCACATCGGGATACGGTTCGCCCGGGTTGTGGGTGTAGTCGTCGATGGCGTAACCCATCAGCGCTTCGATCGCCGCGGGTACCTCACCGCCGTAGGCGACGCCGCGGTCGTCGTCGATCCGGGTGGGGTTCAGGCCGCCGTGGGCCACCTGGTAGGCGCGCCCGAACTGGGTGATCTCGTCGTGACCCCAGAACGGCGGGCTCATCACCGCGAACACCAGCCCGAATATCCCGGCCAGCAGGGTGAACGCGATAGTCGCGGGGCCCAGCCGGCGCAGCAGGATCTCCCCGGTGCGCCGGGCCCCGGACAGTGCGGAACGACCCGCGGCCTGCTCGCTTCCGGCAGGGCGGGTCTCGGTCTCGGCGGTCAACGGATGTCCCCGGCCACCTGGCCGCTTTCACCGGGTGTGAGCGCGCGGCCCGCGCCGGGGGCCTCGTAGCGGAGATAGATCAGCCGTGCCGCCTCGTGCCGGGAACGGCGGATACCGTCCAGGATCAGTCCGGCGGTCCAGGCCAGGAAACCGACCAGGAGCAGGGTGCAGGCCAGGAACAGGGTCGGGAAGCGGGGCACGGTGTGGGTGTCGTAGTACTCGATGATGATCGGGACCGTCAGCACCACCGAGATGAGCCAGCTGACGGTGCCGAGCAGGCCGTAGAACGCGACCGGGCGCTCGTGCCTGGCCAGTCCGACGATGAGGGCGAGAATCTTGAAACCGTCGTGGTAGGTGCGCAGCTTGCTCTCGCTGCCGGCCGGCCGGTCCCGGAACCCCACCGGTACCGCGGTCTGCGGTACCCGCAGGTGCAGTGAGTGCACGGTGAGCTCGGTCTCGATCTCGAATTCGCGGGAGACCGCGGGGAAGCTCTTCACGAAGCGCCGGGAGAAGACCCGGAAGCCGCTGAGCATATCCTCGACGTTCTCGCCGAAAACCTTGCCCACCACACCGTTGAGGACTCTGTTCCCGGTTTCGTGGCCCGCCCGGTAGGCCGATCCGCTCTCGTCCTGCTTCCGGACGCCGAGGACATGGTCGTACGGGCCCGACAGCAGCGTTTCGATCATCGCCGGCGCCGCGGACGCCTCGTAGGTGTCGTCGCCGTCGATCATGAGATAGATATCGGCCTCGATATCGGCGAAAGCGCGGCGCACCACATTGCCCTTGCCCTTGGCCCGCTCCGCGCGCACGATCGCGCCGGCGGCCCGGGCCTTCTCGGCGGTGGCATCGGTGCTCAGATTGTCGTACACGTAGACGACAATTCCGGGCACCGCGGCCTTGAGGTCGGCGACGACCTTGGCGACCGACGCCTCTTCGTTGTGACACGGGACAACGGCGGCAATGCGCAGTTCGTCGGTGGATTCCACCTGGTCAAATCCTCGAAATCGATGGATATGGGAACACGGGGAGAGTACCGGGTCTGTGACATCGGGCATGATCGAGGGCCCTGCGTGGTTACGCTGCGCTACCGCCTCCGGGCCTGACCCGCTCATGCTGCTTTCATCGGGCATGAGCGGGGGCCCTGCGTGGTTACGCTGCGCTACCGCCTCCGGGCCTGACCCGCTCATGCTGGTTTCATCGGGCATGAGCGGGGGCCCTGCGTGGTTACGCTGCGCTACCGCCTCCGGGCCCGACCCGCTCATGCCGTGCCCCAGAGGATGGCTCAGGTCACTGCGGTAACGTCGGCGCGTGTCATCTGGTGAGTCAACGGCCGCTGTCGCCCCCGACGCGCCGGCCCCCCGTTCGCTCGCCGAGCGCCTGCGGACCGGGCTGCGGCAGAGTGCGGCGTTCCTGGTCGTCGGCGTGGTCGGCTTCCTGGTCGATGCGGGGACCTACAACCTGCTGGTGTTCGATCTGGGCGCCGGGGATGGCGAGGGCCTCCTGCACGACGTCCCGTTGCCCGCGAAGATCATCGCTATCGCGGTGGCCACGGTGGTCACCTACTTCGGCAACAAGTGGTGGACCTTCTCGCACAAGCAGTCCGGCAGCCCGATCCGGGAGTACCTGTCGTACGCGGTGATCAATGTGGTCGCGATCGGCCTGCAATTGGGTTGCCTGGGTTTCTCCAGGTACATCCTGGATCTGTCCACGCCGCTGGCGGACAATATCTCTGGAACATTGATCGGTCAGATCGTCGCCGTGGTGTTCCGGTATTGGGCTTATGACAAGTTCGTGTTTACCGGGGAACCCGATCGGGAAACGACCAACCGGGCGACCGGCGTGGCTGATTGATATCCTCGGGCCCGCCGCGAACCGTATTCAGGGACATGTTTGTCCAGTCGGCACAGCATGAGTTGGTCAGGCCCGGAGGCGGTAGTGGAGCGTAACCACGCAGGGCCCTCGCTCATGCGCGAAAATATTGAGGATTTCGAGGACTTCATGGACCAGTCGGCTATGCAGGCCGTTACCGAGACGAACGATCACGCTGCGGTCGCGCCGGAGTCGCTGCGCGCCGAACACCACCGGGCTCCGCGCAGACTGGTGCTCGCCCGGGGCATCTTCACCGGGCCCTCGGCGAAGATCAGCGACGAGCTGTACGCGGTGGTCAAGGGCCGTGCCACCCGCGACCGGATGAGTCTGCGCCTGGACAAGGGCTCGACCGCGCACACCAACACCTACTTCGGCCGTTTCGCCGCCAGCTACTGGCAGCGCTGGACCGTGGTCACCGAAGTGCAGGCCACCATGATCCTGCAGGTCGGCAAGCACGCCAGAGTGCGGATCGTGGCCTCCGATATCGCCGGGCACCGCCGGATCGTCGGCACCGCCGAGGTCACCGCCAGCGGCCCGCTGACCCTGACCGCGCCGCTGGACCAGTTCGTCGACGGCGGGGCCCTGTGGCTGGAGTTCGAGGCGGTCGGCGCCGACCTGGAGATCTCCGAGCTCACCTGGACTGCGACCGCCCCCGAGACCGTACGCCCGGTCGCCATCGCCATCTGCACTTTCAACCGGGCCCAGGACTGCGCCGAGACCATCGCCGCGCTGGCCTCCGACCAGACCGTCCTGGGCTCACTCGACGCGGTGTACGTGGTGGACCAGGGCACCGATCTGGTCGAGAACCGGCCGCTGTACCAGGCCACACGGTCGATGTTCGGGGACAAGCTGCGCTACATCCGCCAGCCCAACCTGGGCGGAGCGGGCGGCTTCACCCGCGGCCTGTACGAGGTGTCCGCGGCCAACGAACACGCCGACGTCATCCTCATGGACGACGATATCCTCTGCGAACCCGAGACCGTGCTGCGGTTGCAGGCCTTCGCCAACCTCACCGTGGAACCGACGCTGGTCGGCGCGCAGATGCTGTTCCTGCTCAACCCCGACTACCTGAACGTCGGCGCCGAGGACGTGCACCTGCACCGGCTCATGCACGGCCAGAAGGTGCCCAAGGCGCTGCGCAACACCAGCATGCTCAAGAAGAACCAGGAACGCCGGGTCGACGCCGGATACAACGCCTGGTGGACCTGTCTCATCCCGGCCGAGGTGGTGAAGAAGATCGGGTTGCCGCTGCCGATCTTCTTCCAGTGGGACGATGTCGAGTACGGGGTCCGCGCCCGCGAACACGGGTTCGTCACGGTCACGCTGCCCAACGCGGCGGTCTGGCACGCGGACTTCTACTGGAAGGATTTCGACGACTGGGCGCGGTACTTCAGCACCCGTAACTCGCTGATCGTCAGCGCGATGCACGCGGACCTGGACCCGGGCACGGTCACCCGGCAGCTCTTCCGGAACATCTCCGAGTACCTGGTCGCGATGCAGTACGGGCTGGCGCACACCACCCTGCAGGGCATCGAGGACTTCCTGGCGGGGCCGTCGATCCTGCGGGACGGCGGTGTCGAGCCGCTGAAACGGGCCCGGACCAGTCGTGCCGACTACACGGAGACCGTGAAACACCCCGCGGCGACGCCGCCGGTGGACTCCTCCGAGATCCGCGTGCGCCGCGCCGGCGGGGAACCCAGCCGGCTGCTGGCGGTGCTGATCAAACGCGCGATCCAGCAGTGGACCGGCAAGGTCCAGTACGGGCTGGTCGGGGTCACCCGCGAGGACGCGCACTGGTGGCATGTCTCGCTGTTCGACCACGTCGTGGTCACCGATGCCTCACAGTCCGGGGTCCGGGTCCGCAAGCGCGACAAGGCGACCGCGCGCGCCCTACTGCTGCGTACGGTGCGGGTACTGCGCCGGCTGTACAAGGAATTGCCGGACCTGCAACAGCGCTACCGCGCCGCGCACGCCGAACTCACCAGCCGGGAGAACTGGGAGCGGCTGTACGGGATCGACTCCGACCGGAACTGACCGGACTCATCCGAACGGGCCACGCCGCGCTGCGGCGTGGCCCGTGGTCGTCAGAGGAACAGGTCGGTGGTCAGGGGTTCGTCGCCCGGGGTCACCCGGTACCTGTCCAGATCGGTGATGCCGTGGGCGGCGAGCACCTCGTCGTCGAGGAAGAAATTGCCGGTCGTCTCGGTGGCCGGTGCGGTGAATACCAGGTAGGCGGCATCGGCGTAGATATCCGGGGTCCGCGAGGTACGGACCATTTCCTCGCCACCGAGCAGATTGCGCACGGCCGCGGTCGCGATCGTGGTACGCGGCCAGAGCGAATTGACGGCGACACCGTCGGATTTCAGTTCCTCGGCCAGCCCCAGCGTGGTCAGCGACATCCCGTACTTGGCGATGGTGTAGCCCAATGAGGACCCGGCCCATCTGGGGTCCAGGTTCAGCGGCGGCGACAGCGTGAGGATATGCGGATTGCGGCCGGCGGCGGCGGACTCGCGCAGCGCGGGTATGCACAGCTTGGACAGCAGGAAAGTGCCGCGGCAGTTGATGTCCTGCATGAGGTCGTACTTCTTCATCGCCAGCGAATCCGTGGGGGACAGATCGATGGCGGAGGCATTGTTGACCACGATATCGATACCGCCGAAGCGTTCGGTGGTGAGCCGGACCGCCTCGGCGACCGATTCGTCGATCCGCACATCGCCGACGAACGGCAGTACGGTCGCCCCCGCCGCCTCGAGTTCCGCGGCCGCGGTGTGGATCGTGCCCGGCAATTTGGGGTGGGGCTGATCGGTTTTGGCGATCAGCGTGATGTTCGCGCCGTCGGCGGCCGCCCGTTTGGCGATCTCCAGCCCGATACCGCGGCTGCCACCGGACATTATCATCGTCCGGCCGCTCAGCGGCTTGTCTCCGGTTGCTGTCATTGCCTGCCCTCCTGTTGGTCGCGGGCGCCGACCGCCGTGCGGTCGGCGCTGCGCTTCGAGCGTAGGCAACAGGTCCGGGCTTGCCCAGGGACCGCGCGATCCGGTCCGCGGGTGTCGGACGGACGGTCGGCGAGTAGTCGGGCCTGGCGTTCGGCAGGCCCACCGGTGCCCTGACCGGTGGACATGGGGTGTGACCCGAATACGCCAGAAAGGGGCAATGGCGTCCTGTAGTCGCTGGTCACAGGCATCGGTCGCGGTGGTCGGCTTGGGCGTGTCGGCGGTTACGCCTCGGCCACGACGATGTAGAACGTGACAGCGGCGAGGAAGGGGCCGCTGGTGAATGGGAACGCGCAGGTCAGCTTTTTGCCCGGTGGCCAACTGGCATCCGTAGTCACAGCGGTGTGTGGTTGCGCAGTGAGCTTGACCTTGACGCTTATGTCAAGGGCATAGCTTGCTTACCATGGTTGCCGATATCAACACCTGGAACGACCGGATCATCACCGAGTTCCGAGCGAACGCCGGCTATGTGGCATGGAGTAGCGACGACGATCTCGCCGCCGGGCGCCCCGTCCCGCCCCGGCTTCCCTCCTTCGGCGAGGGCCAGGGTGTGCCGATCATCTTGGTGCACCACTTCGGGACCGAGACCGGGCGTGAGCGAATCAGCCCGTTGATGTACCAGGCGGTTGGCGATGGCTTCGCTGTCTTCGCCACCTACGGTGGCAGTCCGCGCCACCCGGCGTGGTACCGCAACGTGATGGCGAATCCGCGGATCACGGCCGAGGTAGGCACGGAAAGAATCTCGGTCTCGGCCCGGCTCGCGCACAGCACGGAACGTGAGCGGATCTGGGCGACGCAGGTCGCGCTCATGCCGGCGTTCGCCGAGTTCGAAGCGAGGGCCGGTAGGCGTATCCCGGTCATCGTGCTGGAGCGCACTGATGTCGGCAACCCGGCCCGCACCGCGGCGAGGCCGAGCTCGGCGGGCCGCAGCAGACTGGACTCATGATTGCCGACGACAACGAGCAAGGCGGGATCCGGATCGGCGAACTCGCCCAGCGCACGGGGGTCAGTGCGCGCTCACTGCGGTACTACGAACAGCGTGGCCTGCTGACCTCCAACCGTGACCGGAATGGCTACCGCCGCTACAGTAGCGACGCGGTCCCCCTCGTGGCCAACCTGCGCCGGTTGTTCGGCGCCGGTCTGTCCGTGGCCGACATTCAACATTTCGGTTCCTGCCTCACGAGTCCGGATCTGGGCTCGTCCCCCTGCGGGGCCGCCCTCCACGTGTACGAGCAGCGACTCCGCGCCCTCGATGACAGGATCGCCGTTCTCACCCACCTGCGTAGCAATCTTGCTGCGCAAGTCGAGCACCTGCGCACCCGGATTCACCCGGACGACCATCAATCCTGATCGGGTAAGAGCAAACGGCAGTGATGAGGTGTCTATCTGGGGTAGACCCCAACACCACACTCTCGACGAGGGACGAACAACGTCAGATCGGGGTCCGAATTCGGAGCTTCTTGACACCTACTCCTGCGCACACCGGATAACCGCGCGAATTGATCAGGCAGCCACGGCGTTCAGTCGGTCCCGGGAGATCCGAGATGCCTTGCGGTCGGCGGCCGGAGCGCTCTCACCGACTGTTTCGGCGGCGGCCGGCAGCGCCTGGTGAACGTCCGCGGGTGCGGTGACGTGCAGGCTGTAGCCTTGGCCACGTCGAACTTCCCGGCCTTGCCGCAGGGCCTGACTCTCGAGGTCACCGAGGTCGGCGATGTGGCCGATCAGGTGGCGAGCAACCTTGCCGGGCATCTCGACCCGGACCGGGGGCGCTTTCTCGTCGCCGGTGCGGCCGGGTTGTTCGGGCCGACCGGGCAATAGGTCGGCCAGCGCGGTGCGGATCGCGACCCGGCTCACCCGGTGTCGTCGGGCCAGCGCGGCGATGCTCGCACCGTCGCGGTATTCCTGGCGGACCTGGTCTTCGATGAGGTGGCCGGGTCGGTGAACATCCGTACTATCTGTCGTCAAACCCTGTCGTCAATCGGGAACGGATCGCATTGGATCAGTGAACTGCCCGCGCGCGGCCGGGCGTAGCCGACCCCGCCGCGCGCGGACCGCTGCTCACATCGTGGCGATCACCAGGATGTTCAGCAGGAAGATCAGGGCGACGAACGCCCAGATCACGTACATGACCACCATGCCGGGGGTCTTCTGCGGTACCGGGCCGATCGCCCCGTTGAGGAAAATGAGCGCCGGTGTGCGGTAGTAGTACCGGACCGCCTGTCCCGGCTGCACGGGTACCGCGACATCGGCGGGGCCCATGTCGAACAGCCAGGGCGTGGTGACCCGGACGTGGTACTGGCCCGGGCCGACCGGAATGTGATTGGCGCCCCACCGGGTATTAGGCACGCGCTGCCCGTTCACCGTGATCTTGGGCTTGGTGATCGCGAGCAGGAACGCCATCGGGGTGTAGGAGCAGTCCACCGTGATACCCGGCGGGTCGTTGGGCGCCGCCTGGGGCGGCTGGCCGTAGGGCCCGGGCTGCCCGCCCGGACCGAACTGGGCCGGGGGCTGCCCGGTCGGCTGCGCGTACGGTCCGCTGGCGTACGGCTGCGGCTGCGCGGGCGGCTGACCGTAGCCCTGCGGCGGCTGCCCGGGCGGCGGGGCGCCCCATGGCTGCGGACCGCCCTGTGGCCCCCCTTGATACTGTGGCTGCCCACCCTGGTTCGGTGCCGGCGGCGCGAACTGCTGTTGCGGCGGCGGGAACTGGCCGGGTGCGGGCTGGCCCTGTGGCGGCTGACCGCCGGGGTAACTCATCGATCTCCTCCCGAATCATGCAGATTGCCAGCCGAACTTACCTGGCGGGGATGAATGTCTCGCATCGGCCGTCAACCCTGGTTGTCCGGTGGCTGAACGATCGGGAGCAGACGGGTGCTCGCGGGCTAGTCCGGTTTCTGGAACTGCTCGTTGCGGCCGAGGCTGCGCAGATGGAACCACTCACGCAATCCGGCCGGGTCGCGACGGGTCACCAGGAAGAACCACGAGAACCGAATCCATTCCTGGGGCAGTAGCTTTCGCATACCCGGCTGGGACATGAGGTAGCCCCGGTTGCGATAGGTGAAATACCGCTTCACCGGATCGTCCGGGTACTGGGTGTGCATCCGGCCACCGAGGATCGGCTTGAACTCGGCCGCGCCGTTGGGGTGCAGATACGCGGTTTGCAGGCAGGTCCCGAAGGGTAATCCGGAGCGGACCAGCCGGCGGTGCACCTCGACCTCGTCGCCGCGTACGAACAGTCGCAGATCCGGTACGCCGATCACATCCACCGCCTGCGCGGAGATCAGGGCGCCGTTGAAGAGCGACGCGATACCGGGCAGGAAGTCCTCGCGGCCCAGTTCGGACCGCAACCGCCGCCACACCACGCCGCGGCGCAGCGGGAACGCCAGCCGATCCGGTTCGTCGATATCGCAGACGACCGGCGAGACCTCCACCAGTTCGTGGCGTCGCGCGCAGTCGAACAAGGTGGCCAGGACCTCGGGGCCCTCGGGCCGCCCGTCGTCGTCGGCCAGCCAGACCCAGTCGGCACCCAGGCTCAACGCGTGCAGCATGCCCAGTGCGAAACCGCCCGCCCCGCCCAGGTTGTGCGCCGAACCCAGATAGGTCGTCTCGATGGGCTGATCCGCCACCAGCTCGGCCACTTCGGCCTCGTTGCCGTTGTCGATCACGATCAGGTGGTCGACGGCCCGCGATTGCGTGGCGACGGCCTTCAGTGATTCCGCGAGCAGCTCGCGACGCTTGTGGGTGACCACGACGGCGACGATCTTGGCGTCCGGTCCGTACTCGACTTCCGGCAGCACCGCGGCGGCGGCGTCGAGCTCCGGAGCCGGACGCCGGGCGCCGGCGGCGCCGCGCCCACCGGCGAGCGGCGGGGCCTCCGCGTCGTCGGCCTCCTCCTGCGCTTCCGATGCCGGTTCGCCGGTTTGCTCGGCTACCCGCGTGGACTCCGCCTCGTGGCGATCGTCTTTCACCTCCGGAGCCGACTCGCTGCCGCTGTGTCCGCCGGGCACGGGGGAGGGCGCTACCGGGTCACGCTCTGCTTCCGCCGGGGAGGAACCGGGCTCGCTCGCGCTGTCGTCGGGCACTGTCGAGGGCTCGGCGTGGTCACGCGCCGCTTCCGCCCCGGAGCCGGACTCACTCGTGCTGTCGTCGGGCACTGTCGAGGGCTCTACAGGGTCACGCGTCGCTTCCGCCTCCGGGCGGGACTCGCTCATGCTGTGTTGTTCTCCAGTTCTCTTTCACCGTCCGCCGACCGCGGTGCTGGTTCGTCGGCCTGATCGGACTTCTCGGCCTCGATCTCCCGCAGGACCGCCGCCACATGATTACCCGCGTCCGGACCCTCGTAGGCCCGGACGACTTCTTCGATTCCGCCCTGCAACCGCACCTGGCCGTGGTCTATCCACATGGCGGTATCGCAGAGCTGGGCGAGGAACTCGTTGGAATGACTGGCGAACACCAGGATCCCCGAGCGTGCGACCAGTTCCTGCAACCGGATCCGCGCCTTCTTCATGAACTCCGCGTCGACCGCGCCGATCCCCTCGTCGAGCAGCAGGATCTCCGGGTCGATGGAGGTCACCACCCCCATCGCCAGCCGTACCCGCATACCGGTCGAATAGGTGCGCAGTGGCATGGACAGGTACTCGCCGAGTTCGGTGAAATCGGCGATCTCGTCGATCTTGGCCAGCATCTGCTTGCGCGTCTGCCCCAGGAACAGGCCGCGGATGATGATGTTCTCGTAGCCGGAGATCTCCGGGTCCATGCCGACACCCAGATCGAACACCGGCGCGACCCGTCCGCGGATCCGGGCGCTACCGCGTGAGGGCTCGTAGATCCCGGAAAGCAGCCGCAGCAGCGTGGACTTGCCCGCGCCGTTGTGGCCCACCAGCCCCACCCGGTCGCCCTCCTTCAGCGACAGGTTGATATCGCGCAGTGCCTCGACCACCACGACATCGGACTGGTTGCGGCCGATCGAACCGCCCGCCTTCCCGAGGAACGCCTTCTTCAGCGACCGGGATTTCGCGTCGAAGATCGGGAACTCCACCCACGCGTTGCGGGTTTCGATACTCACGTGATCACTCATGATCGCCTGACTCCTAAACCCAGTAGGGCACGCGCGAACGGTACCGGCGCATTGCCAGAGCAGCGGCGATCCAGCCCACCACGGTGATGGTGCCGACGATCGCCCAGTGGTACAGCTTCTGATCGTCGCCGAGCAGCGGCGCGCGCACGATCTCCAGATAGTGGTAGGTGGGCACGACTTCCGCCAGCCGGGCCCGTTCGGCGACCTGACCGCCCTGTTCGTGCAGGCTCTTGGTGTTCCACATCACCGGGGTCAGCACGAACAGCATCAGCGTCATACTGCCCAGGATCGGCGCGATATCGCGGTAACGGGTGCTGAAGATACCGAACAGCACCGAGACCCACATGGCGTTGAGGAACAGCAGCACCAGGGCGGGTATCGCGAACACCACGGTCCAGTGCAGATCGCGCCAGACACCGAACAGGGCCAGCACCACGAAATAGATCAGCAGGTTGTGGGCGAAGAACAGGATCTGCCGCCACACCAACCGGTAGACGTGCACGCTCAGCGCCGACGGCAGCTGTTTGATCAACCCCTCGTTGGCGACGAACACCTCCGCGCCCTCGAGGATCGAGGCGTTGATGACGTTCCACACGATCAGGCCGACCGCGACGTAGGGCAGGTATTCGGTCAGCGGCTGACCGAGCAGCGCGGCGTACAGGATGCCGATGGCGGTGGCCTGCACGCCGGTGGCGATGGTGATCCAGAACGGACCGAGCACCGACCGCCGGTAGCGCTGTTTGATGTCCTGCCAGCCCAGCGAGAGCCATAGTTCGCGCTGCCCGAACCCGTCGCGGATATCGCGCCAGGCCCGGGACCAGGACTGCGAATCCGATTCGATGGGATCCGCGGCGGTCACCTCGGTGATATCGGAGACGGCGGTATCGGCGCCGGCGACCGGGGTCTGCTCGGAACTCACGGGCTTCTCATCTGCGGCGGGGTCGTGGTCGGGGCGCACCGGGCTCTCGTCGGTGCTCTCCGGATCATCAGGGTTTACCAGGTCGGAGCGAGCGGAAGCTGCAGGCACGGTGCACGACACTACCTCGGTCGGCGAGTCCCGGTACCGGCCACCTATACACCACCGCGTTCAGAGGTATTGTCCGGTGCCTCCGATGGACTGGCCCGGCTGCGCGCCGCGGCCCTCCCCGGCGTGGATCCCCGGAGGCAGGGCGCCCTGGCGCATCTGCTCGAGCTGTGCCCGCGCGGCCATCTGCTGGGCGAACAGCGCCGTCTGGATACCGTGGAACAGGCCTTCCAGCCAGCCCACCAGCTGCGCTTGGGCGATACGCAGTTCCGCGTCGGAGGGGACGGCGTCCTGGCTGAAGGGCAGGGCCAGCCGTTCCAGTTCCTCACGCAGCTCCGGCGCCAGACCCTGCTCCAACTCGCGGATGGAGGATTTGTGGATCTCGGCCAGCCGGGTCCGGCTGGCGTCGTCGAGCGGAGCCGCTCGCACCTCCTCGAGCAACTGTTTGATCATGGTGCCGATCCGCATGACCTTGGCCGGCTGCTCGACCATATCGGCCAGCGATTCGGAGGTGTCGCGTTCGGGACCCTCCTGCTCGGGCGTCTCCTCGCCGGGGTAGGACGCGCTCGCCGCAGCGCCCGCGGGCAGCACCAGCGGACGGCCCTCGGGGCCGATCACGACAACGGGATCCGATGCGTCATCCGATTGCGTCATGGTCCCCATCATGTCGTGTTCGCGCCGAACGCGCTAAAGCCGGTGGTGGTGAGACGAGTTTTCGACCGTACGGATCCTGGGTGAGCCGGGTCCGGACCGGTGGCAACGCGTCACCGCACGGGCACCGGCCGATGACCGAGGAACAGGCCGGGCGGGCCGGGGCCCGGAGGCGGGCGCGGGGCCCGCACTCGTGCCGGGCGGAATCGGCTGGACCAGGGTTACCGAGATATGGGCCCTGCCTTAAAGTGACCTGCATGACTTACGACGTCGCGCGGGTCCGGGGACTGATCCCCTCCCTGGCCGACGGCTGGATCAACCTGGCTCCGCAGGCGGGCATGCTTGTTCCGGATTCTGTCTCGCGCGCGGTGTCCATCGGTTTCCGCTCGTCGTCGTTCTCCCACCTCGGCCGCCACGGTGCCGCCAAACGCAGCGCCGATATGTTGCACGACGCCCGGGTGGCCGTCGCGGATCTGGTCGGCGCGGACCCGAGCGGGGTCGTGCTGGGGCCGGACCGCGCCGTCCTGCTGGCCTGGCTCGCCGAATCGCTGAGTTCCCGGCTGGGTCTGGGCACCGGGATCGTGCTGTCCCGGCTGGACGACGAGGCGAACGTGGCGCCGTGGCTGCGGATCGCCAACCGCTACGGCGCCCATGTGCGCTGGGCCGAGGTGGAGATCGAGACCTGCGAGATGCCGGCCTGGCAGTTCGAGGAGCTCATCGGGCCCACCGCCCGGCTGGTGGCACTCACCGCCGCCTCACCGATCGTGGGCTCGGCACCCTCGGTGCGGGTCGCGGCCGAACGAGTACATGCGGTCGGCGGCCTGCTGGTCGCCGACGCGGTCGGCGCCGCACCGTACGCGCTGATCGATATCGAGGACCTGAACGCCGACGTGGTGGCGTTGAGCGCGCCGAGCTGGGGTGGTCCCCAGGTCGGCGCGCTCGTCTTCCGGGACCCGGCGTTCCTGGACCGGATCCCGTCCATGGCGTTGAACCCCTACGCCAAAGGTCCTGAACGGCTCGAGGTCGGCGGGCACCAGTACGCGCTGCTGGCCGGGCTCACCACCTCGATCGACTATCTGGCGGGGCTCGACGAACGGGCCCGCGGCACCCGCCGGGAACGGCTGGAACTGTCGATCACCTCGTTGCAGGATTATCACGACCAACTGTTCGACCATCTGATGGGCACCCTGGAGAAGATCGGCGGGCTCACCGTGATCGGCCGGGCCTCCACCCGGATCCCGACGGTCAGCTTCACCATCGACGGTATGCAGGCCGAGAAGATCGCCGCCGAGCTGGCCGACAAGCGCATCAATGTGCTGGCGGGCTCACACGGCGGCAGCCGGTTACTGGACGCACTGGGTGTGAACGACGAAGGCGGCGCGGTGACCATAGGTCTCGCGCCGTACACGACTCGCCGGGAGATCGATCAGTTCGGCCGGGCCCTGGCCGCGCTCGGCTGAGGCCGCCCGCGTCCGGTCCCGTCGACGGGCGCCGCGCCGGGCGGTGGCGCCGGCCTACCGGCCCGATGCGCTCGGGTCGTCGCCGATCCGCAGGATCACCTTGCCGAACGTGTCGTGTTCGTCGAGCAGTTCGTGTGCCCTGGCCGCCTCGGACACCGGGACCTCGGCGTGGATCACCGGGACGACCGCGCCCGTCTCCAGTAGCGGCCAGACATGGGCCCGTACCTCGGCGATGATGTCGGCCTTGCTACCGCGGCCGGTGGCCGGGCGGTCGCGCAATTTGATCGCGCGCACCGTCCCGCGTTTGGCCATGAGGTCGGCCAGGTTCAGTTCGGCGTTCACCCCGCCCTGCATACCGATCACCAGCACCTGGCCGTCCAGGGCCAGCGCCGCTACATTGCGTCCCAGGTAGGCGGCGCCCATGTTGTCGAGGATGATGTCCGCGCCCGGCCCGCCCAGGCCCTGCTCGGCCCGGACCAGATCGACGAAATCGTGTTCCCGGTAGTTGATCAGCACGCTCGCGCCGAGTTCCGCGCACCGCGCCAGTTTCGCCGCCGAGCCGGCCGTCACCGCCACCCGGGCGCCCAGCTGCGTCGCCACCTGGATGGCGTGGGTGCCGATACCGCTGCCACCGCCGTGGATCAGCAGCAGTTGCCCGGAGTGCAGGCCGGCGGTCAGCACCAGATTGGACCAGACCGTCGCCGCGACCTCGGGCAGCCCCGCGGCCGCCGCCAGATCCACGCCGTCCGGTACCGGGAGCACCTGGCCGGCCGGGACCGCCACCTTCTCGGCGTATCCGCCGCCGGACAGCAGCGCGCATACCCGGTCGCCGACCGACCAGTCCCGGACGCCCTCGCCGAGCGCAGAGATCACTCCCGAGCATTCGAGTCCGGGCACTGCGGTGGTGCCCGGCGGGGGCGCGTACAGGCCGCGCCGCTGCAGCAGATCGGCCCGGTTCACCCCGGCCGCCGCCACGTCGATCAGTATCTCGCCGTGCCCGGGTACCGGGTCCGGGGCGTCGGACCACTCCATCACCTCGGGGCCGCCGAATCCGTTCAAGTTGATCGCACGCACGGGACCCATACTGCATCAGAATGCCGAGAGGGTGTCCGCGCCGGGCCGGACGGGGCTAGCGTGAGCCCCGTGAGCAGCTTCATCGACTTCCAGAACGAGATCTATCTCCAGGGAATGGGCGGGACGGTCCCCGAACTGCCGATGACCGCGGACGGTTTCGCGGACCGGGCCCGGGAGTTGCTCGACGCGCGCGCCTACGCCTATGTGGCCGGAAGTGCCTCCACCGAACGTACGGCCGTGGCCAACACCTCCGCGTTCGACCGGTACCGGATCGTGCCGCGCATGCTCTGCGGCACCAGTGGGCCGGGTGCGCGCGACACCGCGGTCGAAGTGCTCGGCACCAGACTGGCCGCCCCGGTGCTGACCTCACCGGTCGGTGTGCTGGAACTGCTGCACGAGAAAGGCGAGGTGGTGGTGGCGCAGGCCGCGAAGGAACTCGGGGTCGGCACCGTGCTGTCGACCGCCTCCTCCGCGACCATCGAGGAGGTGGGCGCGGTCGCCGGCGACTGGTGGTATCAGCTGTACTGGCCCGCCGACGACGAGCTGGCCCGCTCGTTCGTGGAGCGCGCGCAGCGGGCCGGGGCGAAGGCGATCGTGGTCACCGTGGACACCCCATCGCTGGGCTGGCGGCCGCGGGATCTCGAATTGGGGCACCTGCCCTTCCTGCTGGGCAAGGGCATCGCCAACTATCTCTCCGACCCGGTCTTCCGGGCGAAGCTGGCCGCGCCGCCGGAGGAGAGCGAGGACGCGCTGCGGATGGCGATCCTCACCTGGGTCGGCCTGTTCGGCAACCACACGCTACGTCCCGCCGACCTGGCCAAGCTGCGGGAATGGACGGATCTGCCGATCGCGGTCAAGGGCGTGCTCCATCCCGACGATGCCCGGCGGCTGGTCGACGCCGGCGCGGACGCGGTGTGGGTGAGCAACCACGGCGGCCGGCAGATCGATAACTCGATCGCCGCGCTGGACGCGCTCGGCGCGGTGGTCGGCGCGGTCGGTGACCGGGCCGATGTGCTGTTCGACTCCGGTGTCCGTTCCGGCTCGGACGTGCTGGTCGCACTCGCTCTCGGCGCCAAAGCGGTGGGCTACGGCCGGCCCTGGGCCTACGGCCTCGGTATCGCCGGCGGCGCGGGGGTGCGCCACGCGCTGCGCCTGCTGCTCGCCGATTTCGATTCCGCCATGGGGCTTTCCGGCTGCGCCGACCTGTCCGGCATCACCCGTGACCTGCTCGCCGTGCCCCGGTGAGTGTGCGGTCGGCCAACCCGGTGACCGGTGGTCGGCTTTGGGTCGCTCCCGGTCACATCGGTTACCATCGAGGCCCTGGAGACGTGGCAGAGCGGCCGAATGCACTCGCCTTGAAAGCGAGAGTCGTGAGAGCGACCGGGGGTTCAAATCCCTCCGTCTCCGCCAGCTCGGCAGATTGATCGGTGTCCGGCTTCGGTCCGCCGTCGCAAAGAATCTGCTTCGCAGGGGCAATCCGGTAGGTCGAGGTGAAGCCGCGGACGAGCGGTTGCCCCGCCGGTCCGGCTGTGCGATGGTTTGCCGATGCAGAGCGCGGTGTGGGAGCGCCGCGGGAGGGAGGGGGCGAATGCCGGAAGAACTCGATGTCGATCCGGACGAAGTCGACAAATTCTCAGCGAGCCTGCGGAAGCTGGCGGACGAGAATGCGAGCGCCACGGCCTACATCGACAAATGGCTGGTGGTCGACAACACGGTATGGGGCGACGGTGGACTGATCCGGCTCGGACTGAGTGCCATCAGCGAGGCCCATGCGAAGTTGAAGCCGAATTACGAAACGCTGGGCCGGCTGTCCGCAGCCGCCGCGACCGAACTGGCCGCGGTGGCGCAGATGTACCGGACCACGGACCGCGCGAATGCCGCGGCATTGGACCGCACGTACGAGGCCGGTAAGTGATGGCGGGCGCGCCTGTCGAAAAATTGGCCGAGCCCGCGCTCGAAGATCCCATGAACGACAAGTTCGAGTTCCTCGTGACCTCCAACGAGATCTCACCGACGTACTGGGCGTGTACCTGGCTCAAAAACGTTGTCGGCGTGGACCCGGTGGAATGGTTCTCGCAGAAGATCGCCGGAGATTGGGAGGCGCTGCAGCAAGCGGGTGTGGCCGTCGCGAATCTCGCGGCCTACAACACCGGCTTCGCCGCCGAGATCGAGAACGCGGCGAAGGCCGTCGACCCGACCTGGGACGGCAACGCGGCCGCCGACGCGCAAACGTACTTCGCGGAATTGGCGACCGCGGTCGCGGTCCAGGTCGATGCCCTGAACTCCGTCGCCGACGAGATCGAGAATTACGCGAACGCCGCGTATTACGGCGCGAAGACGATCGGCGATTCGGTACAGACGCTGCTGGATATCGGCGCGATCGCGATCATCGAATGGGCTGCGGTCAAGGTTTCCGCGGCCACCGGCGTCGGGGTCGTCGCCACCGCTGCGCTGGTGGCGGCCGCTACCTTGACCACGCTGCGGGCAATCGCGGAATTCAACATGATGGTCTCGAAGCTGTCCGCCCTCTATATCGGTTTGGAAGGGACAGCCGGGCTCATCTACGCGGGCCTGGGTGCGATCCGATCCGGAGACCTACCCACACTGCCGGAGAACTCCTACGACCATCCGGGGGCATGAAGTGAGTTCACCGGAGCCGGTACACGACCTCGCGCGCGGCGACCTCGGGGTCTCGCGCCAGCTCTCGAAGGCGCTGCAGGTCATCATGGCAGGCACAACCGACCCGCGGCTGAAAGATCAGATCCGGGCCATTCTCGACGGCAGGGCCAGCGCTCGGGAATTGATGCACAGCGACGCTTTCGACGCGGTTCTCGATCAGACCATGCCCGCGGCGATGCAGCAGTTCGCGGAGATGCCCGAGGAAGAACGGCAGCGGCACGCGGAACAGGGACAAAGACAGCTCGACCAGCTCCGCGAGCGGCCGTCGACATGGTCGGCCCCGGCGCAGTCGGCCGAGCCGTCGCCGCCGCAACAGTCACTGGTAGCGCCGCAACCATCCGTCTCTCCGGCGGGGAGCACATCGCCGGGCCGTCGCAAGTCCCATCGCGACCAGGTGGTCACCCCTGACGAACCCGATGAAGACGACCTCTACTTCCGTGATCGCTGGAAGAACGGCTGGCTGCAGTGACGGGGCGGCAGAAGGTGCTGTTCGAGACCCGAGTGGATCCGGACCGTGCCCCGCTTCTCACGACAGCGCCGCTGAACCTGAAACTTACCGAGTTCATGCCCGATGTGTGCAGCGAACACGGCCTACCTGCGGTGGAGAATCGTTCTTTCACAGTGAATTCCATGGGGCAGCCGGGGTCGGAGATGCCCACCATGCGGGTTTTCCTCGGATCGATCAGGCCGCCCTGGAAGCCTCGGGAGAACTACGGAGTACAGGCCTGCCTCCGGTTCGAGTGTCCGGCCTGCGAATACTGCATGCACGAGGTCCGTCGGTTTCGGCGGATCGCGCTGCTGATGCTGCTGATCGTCGTGGTGACGATCGGGGCGTTGGTGGCGGCGGTTCTCTTCCGAGCCGAGCAGCTCTACGTGCCGCTGGGCTTCGCCGCCGTGCCCGGGTGCTTCCCCATCGCTATGGCTGTCGGCCTGGTCTCCTGGATGCGGTCCGACTACTTCGCGGATGTCTGGCTGACCGATTCGACCGAGCAGTTGATCGTGTCGGCGCACCCGGAGTTCGTCACGGCCGTGGACCGGCTTCGGGCGGAGGTACGCGACTGAGAACCGGTGGCGGGGCCGACGTTCGTGGGGGAGCGCGGCTCCCGCTCGGACGACGCGCAAGCGCTGGATGCGAGCACCGATCGAGGGCTCCCGATCGTGGCGGAGTGGCCGGAACAGTCGCTGCCGAAGCGATAGCGACCGGGGATTCGAATCCTCGATCCCCGGGCCGGTATCCGATGCCGGTGTCCGGGCTCAGATCCGCACCGTCTCCTCCAATATGTTCATCTCGTTCCACAGCCGGTGCCAGTCCGCGGCCTGTCCGGGGTGATCGGCGTATGCCTGTGTGAGCGCCTCCCGGAAGTTCCGGCTTCGCGCGGTGTAGGCGTATTCCTCGTCCGGCGTGCGTGGGCGGGTCCGCTCCTCCGCCAGGACCGGTCCGCCCTCCGGCGGAGCGGACCATTCGCCCCTCGCCGGCCGGTGGTTCTCGTACAGCAGGACGGAGCGGGAACGGACCCGGAGCTCGTCGACGGCCACCGGTGGGTGGGGTGATTCGAGCAGGCGCAGCAGCTCGGCCGAGCCGTCGAAACAGATGTCCTGCGCGCGGATGGGCACATACCGTCCGCTGCCGTCACGCAGTCGCTCGTCGAGGAAGCGGCCGAGCACCGATGCCCCGCTCTGCACGCGCGAGACCGCCACGGCTTCGACAGCCGAGTGATAGGTGTTCATCTGGAATCGGTCGATGACCCCCGCTGCCCGGCTCGGGTTGCCCGCGCCCTCCTCGAGGACTGCGTTGCGGCGGCCCGCGATCACATGATCGATGGCCATATCCAGCCATCGTTCCGCAGTCGGATAGAGGTGGTCACCGGCCGTGAAATCGGGTGGGCAGCCCACAGCGTTACTCGGCCGCGGCCCGGGACCTGCCGGAGTGGCCACGTACCGCGGCGGGGAGCGCAGGCGGGTTCGCGTCCTGGGGCCCGGTTCGGTCCGTGTCGGCCGATGAAGTGGGTCGGAGCCGCCGTCGCCGCGAGGCCGAACACGGCCCGTCTGAGCGCTGAAGGCGCGGGTCTTGCGTACGGTGGACACGTGACGCAATCGAGCGACGTAACCCCCGGACCGGCGGCGACGCCGGCCGCCGGGCGGTGGCCCGCAGTCCTCACCTGGCGTGCGCACGACGGCTCGCGAATGGAATCGGTCCGCGTAACGCTCAACGGCAACCGGATCCGCGCCAGCGGCCGGATCATCGGCGGCGGCTGCGGCGAGCACACCGCGTTCAGCGCCTCCTACGACCTGGTCACCGACGAGAACGGGGCGACCAAGCGGTTGTCGATGAGCAGCACCACCGCCGCCGGGGAACGGCACGCGTCCCTGGCCCGCGACGAGGAGAACTACTGGCTCGTCGACGCCACCGGCACCCATATCCGGTCCATGTTCGGCGGTGCCCTGGACGCGGACGTGGTGCTGAGCCCGTTCTTCAACACCCTGCCCATCCGCCGGTTCGGCCTGCACCATGCCATGGAGGATGTGCAGGTCCCGGTGGTCTATGTCCGGTTGCCGGAGCTGACGGTGCAGGAGGCCGATCTCGTCTACAGCAGCGCCGGGGACGGGATCAGTGTTCTTTCGCCGGTGTCCAGCGCGACCCTCACCGTCGATCCCGACGGTTTCGTGCTGGACTACCCGGGCCTGGCCGAGCGGGTCTGAGCCCGGCCGTACCCGCGTCGCACCCGCGTGTGGTCAGACCTCGGCGGCCGGCTGGATCGCGAGGCGGGTGATGACCCCGCCTGCCCGGCCCGCTTCCTGTAGCTTCTCCAGCCACCCCGCCGCGCCGGGGGAGATCTCGGTGATCTCCCAGCGTTCGGCCGTTTCGTAGCGCTGCCGGGCGGCATGACCGGCCGTGGTGAGGTCGGCGAGGGAGGTCCGCGCGCTCAGGGACTCCCTGGCCTCACCCAGCGCGGTCAGCGTCTCGTCCAGCACTGCCAGCAGCGCCTCGGAGTTGGGTTCGCAGATCGCCCGAACCAGATCGGGGGCGGTGCCCGCGACCCGCGTGCCGTCCCGGAACGACCCCGCCGCCAGACCGAGCGCGAGGTCTCCGCCGCGGGCCCCGGCCACTGCCAGGGCCTCGGCGAGCACATGCGGTAGATGGGAGATCCGGGCCACGGCGCGGTCGTGTTCGGAGGCGGTCACCGGGACGGCCACCGCGCCGCAGTCCAGAGCCAGCCGCGTGACGCGCGTCCAGGCGCCGGCGTCGGTGCCCGGGTCCACCCCGACCGCCCACGCCGCCCCGCGGAAAAGTTCCGGATCGGTTGCCTGCCATCCCGATTCGGTGGTGCCCGCCATCGGGTGCCCGCCGACGTAGCGGGCTTCGAGCCCGTAGCGGCGCACCGCGGCCGCGACAGGGGCCTTCACACTCACCACATCGGTCAGCGCGCACTCCGGCGCGTGTTCGGCGATCGCGTCGAGCAACGCGGGTATCGCCGGCATCGGCACCGCGACCACGATGAGCGCATCGGCCGCGGCGGCCCGGCGCAATACCGCCGCGAGGTCGTCGCCGACATCGAAACCCGAGGCCCGGGCCGCCGCCACGCCCGGCGCCGAGCGGTTGTATCCCCAGCAGGTCCGGCCGGCCGCGGCCGCCGCACGCAGCAGCGACCCGCCGATCAAACCGGTTCCGAGAACACAGAGCGCCGTATGGTCGTCAGCAGTCACCGGAACAGATTCGCATACGACTTCATCTAACGGCCTCGGGCCGACTACCGTTGCGCCCATGGCAGCACAGCGCTCGGGGACGAACAAGGCGACGTCGGACGATTACGACGACGTGGAAGGGTTCGCGGTGGCTGTTGTCCGGGAAGACGGTACCTGGCGGTGCACTCCGTTGACCTCGGCCGCGCTCACCACCCTGTCGGCCGCGGAGAACGAGCTGAAAGCCCTGCGCTCCTCCGGCGCGGTCTTCGGACTCCTCGATGTCGACGACGAGTTCTTCATCGTGGTCCGGCCCGCGCCCAGCGGTACCCGGCTGCTGGTGTCGGACGCGACCGCGGCGATCGACTACGACATCGCCGCCGATGTCCTCGAGGAACTCCACATCGACATCCCCGATATCGATCCCGACGAACTCGACGATGTCGAACCCTGGGAAGAGGGAGACCTGGGCATCCTGGCCGATCTGGGCCTGCCCGAACCGGTGTTCAGTGTGATCCTCGCCGAGACCGATCTCTATCCCGACGAGCAACTCGCGATGATCGCCCAGCGGCTGGGGTTCGCGTCGGAGTTCTCCGCGGTGCTCGACAAACTGCCCCGCTGAGGTGAGCGTCCCGCTCGCCGATATCGAGATGGTGCGTACGGCTCTCGCCGTCGCCGCCACCGCCGACCCGCGGGATGTACCCGTGGGCGCGGTGGTCTTCGACAGCCGGGGCCGGGAGCTGGCCCGCGCCACCAATGCCCGCGAGGCCTCCGGCGACCCGACCGCGCATGCCGAAGTGCTGGCCCTGCGCCGCGCGGCCGCGGTCCACGGCGACGGCTGGCGGCTCACCGGCACCACCCTCGCGGTGACCCTGGAGCCGTGCACCATGTGCGCCGGCGCGCTGGTGGCGGCCCGGGTGGATCGGTTGCTGTTCGGGGCCTGGGAGCCGAAGACGGGAGCGGTCGGTTCGCTGTGGGATGTGGTCCGCGACCGGCGGCTCAACCATCGTCCCCAGGTGCGCGGCGGGATCCTGGAAATCGAATGCGCGGCGATACTGGACGATTTCTTCCGGTCCCAGCGCTGAGCGCCTCCCGTCGAGCTCGTCCGGCGTCTCGCCCGAGCAGGCTCCGGAGGCCGAGTGCCGCGCGGGATGCCGTTCCGGAGATTCGCAGGTCGGGCCCCCGATTTAGGGATATCGGGCTGTTCCGGTATCGTTGCGGGCGGTGGCGTGTCCGAGCGGCCTAAGGAGCACGCCTCGAAAGCGTGTGAGGGGTAACCCCCCTCCGAGGGTTCAAATCCCTCCGCCACCGCTTCAGCCCTTCGCCTGTTTTCGCAGGTGGAGGGCTTTTTTCATGCCGACCCGGCGGCTGCACCGACCGTTTTGGGCACAGTTTGGGCACACTTGGAATTCAGGGCCTCCGCCACCGCGTCCAAATCCGAATCGAACAAGTCGGCATACACCCTCAGCGTGACGGATGGATCACCGTGTCCGAGCATCCGTGCCAGGGCAAGGACGTTCACCCCGGCGCTGATCGCCAGCGACGCGCACGAGTGCCGTAGATCGTGCGGGGTGATCTTCTGCACCCCGGCCCGCTTCACTGCGCCTGCGAACCATCCGCCGCTGGACTTTGGGCGCGGTAGGTAGTCGGTGCCGTTGCCGAACACCAGCGCGTCACGGCCGCGGCCCTCGCACTGCACGGCCAGTTCGTCTAGGACGAATTGGGGTACCGGGACAGACCGGTCCTTGCGGCTCTTGGTGAGCCCTTCCGCATGGTCGACGCCCAGCTGTACGGCGTTGTCGTGGACGCTGAGCCGTCGCCGTAGGAACTGGATATCCCGGACCCGCAGCGCGACCGCCTCACCCCATCTGATGCCTGTGTAGCTCAACGTGAGGACGAGTGCCCGGTGCTGCCCGGACTCCGCGGCCAGTCTCGCCACATCTTCGGCGCTCAGGTAGACGTGCCGCTTGTTGGTCTTGCGCGGCAGGTTCTCCACTCCACGGGCCGGATTCGACCTCAGCCGCTTCGCCTTCACCGCGGTATCCAGAATCCCGGCGAGTACCCCGTACGCGCGGATCACGGTGGTTGCACCGCTGCCCTGCCTGGTGATTTTCTCCGGGTCGGCCGGATCGAGTACCGGGCGCCCCATATCGGCTATCCAGGTCTCCACCGCGTCCAGCTCGATGTCGGCGACGGCCACGTCTCCCCACCGCGGCTGGACGTGAATCCGCCACGCTGATTCGAGGGTGCGATAGTTCGACTTGGCTACGTCGATTTCTTTGCGCTGCAACCACTTTGGCGCCAGTTCGGCCACCGTGATACGGCCAAGGCTCGGCTGTACGTAGTCGCCGGTCAGCTTGGAGACCTCCACGGTGCTCATGAACCGTTCGGCGTCCAGCTTCCGCCGGAAACCGCGCTTCTTTGTCTGCTTCCCGCTCGGCATCCGGTAGCGGACGAGGTACCGCCGGCCGGATTTCGTCTCGTACGGCTCAATCGTTGCCATTGGAAATGGCCTGTCTGATCTCGTCTTTGAGGACGCGCGCTATTCGTCCGCGCTTCTGTGCATTCGCCCCGTCTCCCGCGAGTGCATCGCGCTGCTCCGAGAACGACTTACCCCACAGGCGCAAGGACGCATCGAAAAGCTCTTCGACGGTGATCCCGAGGTCACGGGCAACACGACTCTCTGCTTGGGTCGCATGGCTCGCCTTACGGATCGCGCCGATTGATGCTGCCCCGGACCTGCGCGCCATATCGGTAACCGACCCCATGGCCTCAACCATTGAGGCCATTACATCAGGCATGTCGCCGGACCGCAGATCGACAGGGTGGCCGCTGGCAAACTCCCTTACCGCATCTGCGGTAATGACGAGATCCCCGCCGATACGGATGTGATCATCTCCGGCGAGTAGGTCTTCAGCTATGGATACGGGCCGGCCGAGTAGTTCCGTGAACGATTGCGCCAGCAGGATGAGGGTCGGCAGCGTTGGGCTCACCTTGCCTCGTTCAAGTTCGGATATTCGGCCCGGCGACCATTTCAGGCCGACCATGCGCGCAGCGGCTGCTACGTCGTCCGTCCTCAGATCTCCTCGTAGCTCCCTTGCGTTCCGTCCGACGATCTCGGCGATGGTCGGTGCGCGGCTCTCGTCCATGGGCTCTGAGAGTAGACGAAAAAACGTATCTTGACATCACGGATGGCTACATGCTCTGATCTCAATATGTACGAAATTCCAAACCTCATGAGAAGTGGCGCGCTGGACAGCGCATCCTTGCCGCCCGAGCTGACGATCATTCCCGCCGGCGTCGCCGCGAAAATCCTCGGCATGTCCGCCGAAGGGCTCGCCCAGATGCGGTACCGCGGCACTGGCCCGGATTACGTGAAACGAGGCCGCCGGGTTTTCTACCGCCCCGCCGATATCGCGGCGTACCTCGAGGCGAACACCGTCAAGGCCAACCAGGGCGCCGTCTGATGTCCCCTGAATGCCCCCAGGACCCGGCCGAGTTGCTGCTCGACCGGGCCAACGAAACCCGCTCACACCAAGAGGGAGTCTCTGTGCCCGACCATACCAAGCCCGTCCCGTTCCGTCCCGGTGACCGGGTACGCAGCCGCATCTCCGGTCTCACGGGTGAGCTGCTGCCCGCCGCCGGTGACGGGTTCGCCCGGTTCCGCGCCGAGGGAAGCGGCCTGACTGTCGTCTGCCGCCCCGAAGACCTGGAAGCCATCGACCATCGCGCCGACCTCGCCGAGCTCGCCGAGCGGGAATCGACCGAGGTCTACTGCCGCATGTTCGCCACCGCCCGCGCAGCCGGGATGACGGATGCGCAGCTGGCGGCCCGTTCCGGAGTGCCGGAACACATCATCTCCGCGGTCGGTGACGGTGACGAGGAATTGACCGTCACTCAATTGGTGCTGCTGGCGCTGGCGCTGGGCGTCCGTCCCAGCGAGTGGTTCCATTCCGACGATGCGGAGGTGACCCGGTGACCCGGAATAGCCCCGCGGTGCAGGCCGCGCTTGACGAGTGGCGGAAGGGATACCGGCCCGACTCGTGGGCCGAACGGATCCTTCGGTCCCGGTTCCGGTCCGAGCTCGAAATCAGCTTGGCGCAGTTGGTCCGTGTCGTCGAGGCCGGGGGCGATGAGCTGACGGTCCTGCAGGACGTCCAGAGCTTCGCTGAGTACGTCGGTCGGCTCGATGCCGATCTACGCCGGTCGCTGGCCGGTGACCGTCACCCGGGAACGGAAGACGCTCGAGCTGCCCCGATCCGCCGCGCTTCGTAATTCCCCACGCATGGAAACGGCCCGCCCCCGAGGTGGTGGGGCGGGCCGCCTGAACCCAGTACAGAAAGGAGGTGCCGAATGACCGACGAGTTCACGGTATCGGCGCCCGGCGAAGACGAGGACCGCAATCGGACCACGGCCGCGCGGAAGCTGCCGGAGCCGACCGCTCACTGTGCCGGGCATCAGCACCACGTTCGCGAGTGCCCAGAGTGCTACGTCGCGGCCGAGGTTCAGCAGATACGGATGCGGAAGGCACGCGAGCGCGAACAGGCGCGCGTGGGGTTCCGGTCGGTCCGGCTCTCCACGTTCGCCGATGAGTCCGACGACGTTCCGGTGTGGGCATGGAATCACGGTGGCAAGGGCCGGATCGCGGTCGGAACGCTCGCTCTGTTCGCTGGCCGGCCCGGGGCGGGAAAGTCGACGGGTGGGCGGTACATGGCCGCTCAAGTGAGTAACGGCACCCTCGAAGGGCATTGGTTCGGCCGACCGGTGAACGTCGCCTATATCGCGGCTGAGGAGTCAGCGCGGTACGTGGTCAAACCCGGCCTACGCGCCGCGGGTGCGGATCTTCGCCGGGTATTCATGCCGCGGGTAGAACTCGACGGCGAAGAGGTCCGGTTCCTGTCGTCGCATGACATGGCCGACTTGACCCGCGAGTTGAACGACCATGACGTGAGACTGGTTGTCGTCGACCCGCTGATGTCGACCATCGGCTCACGCACCGATATCAACCGCAACAACGAGGTCCGTTCCCTGATCGAGCCGTGGGCCAAGCTCGCCGAGGACATCGACGGTGTGGTCCTCGGTATCGCGCATCTCAACAAGTCCGGGAACGGTGATGTCGTCGCCGGCATCAACGGGTCATCGGCGTTCGGTGAGGTCGCCCGAGCGGTATTCGGGTTCGCCAAGGACCCGGAATCCGAAACCGGTGACCGGATCATGTCACAGGAGAAGAACTCCATCGGCGAAGAGGATCTGGCGCTGACGTACCGGATCGAGTCGACCACCGTGACGACAGACTCGGGTCGTACCGCGGAGGTGGGTCGGTTCGTCATCGTCGGTGACTCCGACAAGACGGTCGGTGACGTTCTCCGGTTCCAGCCGAAGGCCACCACCGAAGGCGCCGGGAACACCGAGATTGATTCCTGGTTGATCGAACTGCTCAAGAATGGGCCGGTTCTCGCGAAGGATGTCTACACAGCGGCCGATGGTGTCGGGCATTCCACCGACAAGGCCAAGCGTGCGAAGTCGCGGATCAACAAGGCCCGCGGCGAGGAGTTTATCGAGGCGTACCAGCCGGAGATTCCCGGCCCATGGATGTGGCGTCGCAAGGATGTTCCCGAGACCCCCCAGGGAGCAAGCGAGCGTCCAGAGAGCCCCGACACCGAGAAGGCTGCTCCCTGGCTCCCTGGCGCTCCCTGGGAGGTCAGCGGGGGTGCGGAGGATGGGGAAAATTCCCCAGGGAGCCAGGGAGCAAGGGAGCAAGGGTCTACGCGCGAGACCAACGTGACTCCGCTCGATGCCGCCCGCGCGTCCGATCGGCAGCACCAGAAACCCCGGCGCCGGATCACCCGCGGGGGCCGTCCCAGAGACCGGAGGCGCACCGATGACGCTTCGTGAGGATGAACTCAAGGCGTGCCGATACGCCGTGTCCGAGATGCTGCGCGCCCGGCGCCGGATGGGTGCCCCGGTCCCGGAATGGCTCAGGCGCATCGACACCCGCCTCGACGCCGAACTGGTCGAATGTGCGTCCCGCACCGGACACGACACCGGCACGGCCGACCGAAACTCGGAAGTGATCGGAGTGACGGAAGCCGCCCGGCTACTCGGGTGCACCGCCCGCCACGTCCGCCGCCTGGCCGCCGACCTCGACGGGCAACGCGCCGGACGGGCATGGGTGTTCGACCGCCGCACCGTCACCGAATACGCCCGAGGAAGAACGGAGTAACCCAATGGCAGATCTGTCCATCCTGCGCGACGCCGCCGGCGCCTACTGCGCATCCATGACCACCACCGAGTGGGAAGCGTTCGCCGCCAGCGTCCGCGAGCCCGGAGAGGCCGGCACCACCAAGCCCGACAGCCTGGAAGGTAAGCAGGCCCGCGCCACCGACGCCTTCCGCCGCGCGAAGAGGGGAACCAAGCCGTGAGCGAGTTCCGCAACAACCAGCCGCAGTACACCGCGCACAAGACATGGGACGCACTCACCCGACGCGGCATCACCATGCCCGCACAGGTGACCGAAGCCATGGACCTGCTCACCTACGTCGAATCGGTGAAGCCCCGCAACGACGTCGACCATGCGCCCATCGCTGAGGCCTACCTCAACCGTGAGCCTGCCGAGCAGATCGCACAGAAAGCGGCCGTCATGTACGCCGCGGGACTCCAGTTCTCCGCCTGGTCCAACGCACGCGACCGTGCCGCGCGGGGCGTGCTCGAGGCACTGCGCTTCAACCATGACGAACTGGTGGCCGGCATGGCCGAGCTCGCCGCACCGCTCATCGAGGCAATCGAACACGTTGCCCGACTCGATACGCACAGCGTCGACGCCCTGGTCGTGGCCGGCCGCAACGATGATGCCCGCATCCTGGCCGAGTTGCAGACCACCGTGGCCGAGTTGAAAGCGCTGTACGAGTTGCGCCGCGTCACCACACCACCCGGATTCCGGTACGCCTCTGGCGCTATCGACTGCGGGGAATGGCAGGACCCACGCAAGGTCACCCACGCCAGCGGCGCCAACCCGCACAGCTACTACGTGCACGGCGTGCAGCTGGGCGGACGGCTGTGGTTCCCCACCGTCGGCGAGGCTGAGAGCACGGCCCGCAATATCCGCGCGGCTGTCGAGCACGACCGCCAGACCGAGGAAGCCGCGGGATTCACCGAGCGCGTCCGCCGGTTCGGTGCCGCACACGCATAGGCACCGCGGACGGAGGAGAGCTGATGGTTGAGCGTGACTGGTATCCCGACCTCCCCGAAAAGGTGGTCGGGTTCCGCCTCGATGGCATCCGACCGAACGGCACCATCGGGTTCTACGGGGCGCCGGAGAGTACGTGCCCCCGCATCGGTGACCGTCCAGTGGATGGGTGGAAATGGACACCGGCAGCATTCTGCGTCCAGCCCGAGCACTCGACGGTCCCTCCCCACGTCTCGCCGTACCGCCGATGCAAATGCGGGTGGTTCGTCACCACCGACATGCAGGAGCTGTCCGAGTACACCACCGCTGGGTACGGGCTGGATGTCAGCTGCACGACAGTCGACTACATCCAACGCCGGCCGGTCGTAGTTGAGGTCACGGCACACGGGCCGAAGATGGCCGCGGGCCGTGACGATCCGCTGTCCACCTTCCGTGCCACATGGGTATCACTCAATGGCCGATGCTGGATCCGCGATGACATCCCACAGGAGACCGTGAAGCGGACTCAAGGCCTGTTCCCGTTCCTCAAGATCGAACGGTTCCACCACCTGTCCGAGGTGCCCGCGATGGTCGAGCGCACGCAGACGGCATATCAGCCATCGCAAAAGCGTGAGTGGTTTCCGATCGTGGACGAGTGGGACAACGGCGACATCTCTGACCTGGATCTGTTCGGGTACGAGCCTGGGGGGTGAGGCCCGGCAGGCCCGGCTCGCCTCCCTCGGCGTAGGCGAGCCCTCCCCCCGCGATTTCAAACCAATCGACCCTTGGAGGCTGATTTGGCAGACATACCTGCTGCTCCGCGTGGCCTTCGGGCCCCGGGAAAGCGGCTGTGGAAGTGGTACAACGAGCAGTTCGAACTATCGGAAGGCGAGATAGGTCTGCTGCGTGAGGTGTGCCGGACCGCCGATGCGATCGACCAGTTACAGCTGGTGCTGGACCGTGACGGGGTGCTGGGCGAGTCCTCCCAAGGTGTCCGGGTCCATCCCGCTCTGCCGGAGTTGAGGCAACAGCGGATCACATTCGCTCGGCTGCTGGCCGCGCTGAAGTTGAACGAGCCGGAAGACGACGCCGAAGGTCTGCCGGCGGGCCGTGCGCCGCGGGGTGTGTATGGGATTCGGGGTGCGGTGTCATGAGGCGCCGACCGCCACCGGATGATGTGGTGCCCCCGATGTTGCGCAAGCCTTCGGCGTGGCCGTCGCGGCCGGAGTGGATGCAGGCACGGCAGGACTGGATAGATGCCGGGAACAACTGGCCCGGGGGCGAGGTCGCGGAGTTCGCCGAGGTGCTGGAGGTACTGCGCGCCGCCCCGGATGAGCCGTGGGACGGCACCGGGTATTGACCCGGCCATGCACCCCCAAGCCGCCCGGCCGGGCGCCCCATGGGCGTAGGCGCTCTGGCTGGTTACGGGTCTGGGGATTTCGGGGTCGGTCTGGTCGACACCCTTTTGCGAGGTCCCGTCAGGACCTGGCAACCGCGTCGATATTCAACATGGTTGAGGATGTGCGGCGGCCGCACACCCTTTTCGGTGGATCCACCAAAAACCGCCCTGCCGTCCGCCCGGCGGACATCAGGAATGTCACAGTGACGTTCCGAGCCAGGACGCGAACCCGACCAGGCCCTCACTCTGTCTCCGCTGTGCTGCTGCGATTCCGTGAACCGTCTCCCTGACCGACGGGTGTAGTCGGGTCTGCTGCGGTGCGGCAAGCCGAGCTTTGTTCAACGCGCTGAGTGCCTTATCCGGCTTCCCGGACATCAGCCACGCACGGGCGTTGTCCTGCCAGTGGTGCGCTACCCGGGTCCGTGGCGCGTCGTCCGGGTATGTGAGCTTCGCGCCCTCGATCGCGGCGCGGTTCGGATCTCCGGCTTCCAACTCGACCTCATGAGCGTGGATCTCGGCATTCAGCGGCCCGAAGCTCACCAGGTAATCGTCCGTCTCACCGGTCCGGGCGGCCATCTCCCGCGCTGCCTCGATGTGGTCGGACGCCCCGGAGTAATTCAGCTTCCTTGCCTCGTTCACCGCGCCGGCGAGATGGGAGTATCCGCCCAGGATCAACCCGCGGCGTGACTCGTCGGCCGACGATATCGCCGACTCGATGAGCTGGCCGGCCACTTCGGATTCCCCGTAGTGCGTGAGCACCCGGGCACGGGCAAGGATGGAGAACGCCCCCCAGTTCGTATCATCCCCCATCGGCGCGTAGGTATCGGCCAGGTCCAGCGCGGGCAGCGTGAGCAGCAGGTGACCGGTGCGCCGGGCCGACCACTCCGCGAGCACGTAGGCCGCAGTCAGCAGGGTGTAGGCGTGTGCCTTGTGGTCCCCGGACATCTCGCGGGTTGCGCCGTGTAGACGTCGGATGATCCCCGGCAATACCTCGATGGTCTGGCGGGTGCGGTCGCGGCGGTAGAGCTGCTGTGCGGCGAACAGATCGGCCTCGAGCTGCGCCAGCGTCCCCGGTTCCTCGGCACGGGCGTAGCGTCCTTCGGTCAGCAGAATCGAGAGCTCGTTCACGGCATCGGAGAGCGGGCGGCCGTCGTCGTACGGCGCGCCGGTCAGCTGCTCCGGGGTGACCCGTAGAACCCGCGCAACCGCGGAGATGAAGCCGGGGGAGGCAGGCTCCCGTCCTTGCTCCACTGCCTTAACCATGCTCAGGCTGTACGCCGCCCGCGCTGCCAATGCTCGTTGGCTGAGGCCGGCCAATTTGCGTTCGGATGCGACCCGCTGGCCTACGTTCTCGCCCATGTCCCGAGGGTAGATCGATACTGCGCCGCTGTCCCCTCGCTGTCCCTCTGGCCCCTTGCCGGAAGCGAATCTTTCTGGCAGCGCTCGCCGCCGGGCTGATACCCCGACCACCTCGGCGGCGGGTGCCTTCAATCTGCAGGGGTCGGGGCGCAAGGGGTATGCGATGGTCGGGGAACTGCCAAAGGCGGTCGGGTTCATCAATAAACGGGTGGACGGCTACGGCGCCGATCTCCACCGAGTCGCCGAGAGCGGCGGCTACAGGCTCGTCTGGACTGTCCAGGTCGATGTCGGCACGCTTCCGGCCTCGCTCATCCTGGCGTCGACAGTGATGGAGCACAATGCGCAGGCGGTCATCGTGCCCAACTTCGCCCATATCGACTCGATGAGACATGTCATCACCGATATGTGCGCCCTGGTCACGCCGATGTACCACTATCCGCGCGGGTACCGGTGGCCACTGCATGACCCCGAGGGTGGCCATCTCCGATGACGGGCCACGGTCTCGCCCTGGTCCTGCTCTCCCTCGGGCTGGCCTGGTTCGCCGTGGTGATGTTCCGGGCGTAGGGAATTCACCTGGTCGCCCAGCTTGCCGAGGTCGACAACCTGGGCGTAAATCAGGAATCTGATATATCGACTGGCCGGGGTACTCACCACCGAGTACCCCGGCAGATCATTTTGTCGGCGCCAGCAAAATGACCTGCTGGAGTTCTTCGGCGTTCGCCGCAATAGTGACCCGTGGGCACATTTTGGGCACAACTGGGCACGATCCGGGGTGATTTACAGTGACTTACACTGATGTGTTTTCGCTGGTAGGGGAGATATCGATACCCTGATCAGGACGCCGGAAAGGGTTCAAATCCCTCCGCCACCGCTTCAGCCCCTTACCTGCGACAGGTGAGGGGCTTTTTCTCGTCGTGGCCGTCCGTCGACCGCTGTGTTTCGCGGACCGGATAGGCCGTTGTTCCGGCTGTGGGTAGTGGACGGTGCCCGGGCGCTACGGCGCGGTCATCCGCGGAACGAGGCGCCCCCGGGTGGATCGGTCACCGGCACGGCCGGGACGGTATCGCTGCCGGGGCCGGATCGGCGCGGGTGGCCGGGCAGCGCTCCAGATGCAGTGTGCAGGTGGGGTTCACCCGGGGCAGGGCGCGCGCGGCGGCTTCCTGCATGGGAGTGGGGCCGCAGACATAAACGGCCGCATGCGGGTTCGCGCGGGCGAGGATCTCCTCCATATCCGGGGCTCCGAATTCGTCGTCCGGCCGGATGACCGCGCCGGGGAGCCGGTCGAGAAAAGGCATCGACTCCCGGCTGCGGCCGATGTAGACGAGACTGCCGCGTCGGCCGGCCGCCCGGGCCATGGGGAGGATGGGGGTGATTCCCATACCGCCGGCGACGAAGAAGTACTCCGGCGCGTCGATGAACGGGAAGGTGTGCCGAGGTCCGTGGACCCGCAGCGCGTCACCGCTGCGGAGGCTTTCGTGGATCTCGATCGAGCCGCCGTTGCCGTGTGGCATGAGCCGGACGGCGATGCGGTAGGCGGATCGGTCACCGGGGTCGCCGCACAGTGAGTACTGGCGACGGCGTCCGGACGGGAGAGACAGTTCCAGGTGGGCGCCCGGTAACCAGGCGGGTAACGGATCGCCGTCGGCATCCACCAGTACCACGGTCACCACGTCCACGGTCTTGCGCCGGATCGCGGCGACCACGAGCCTGCGGTTGAACCCACTGTGGCAGAGCACCTTCGAGTGCGGCAGCAGTGAGGCGGGCCGGTGGGCGACGAATATCGAGCGGCAGACGTCCACGGCCGTGCCGATCATCTGGAAACCGCGAGCCGGTACCTGGGTGCCCATCAGTTGCCTCCCGATAGTCGGGATGTACGACGCACCAGAGTGAAACAAGCGGCTGCTTGGCTGGTCTGCACCATTCGGCGAATGTACATGGCAACATAATTAATAGCAATGTTGCAATATTGCGAGTGCCCGATAGGTGTTTGCGCTCACGCGGTACTTGCTAGCGTTAACTGCATGTCCGCCGCGTATACATCGTCACCCGGACTGCAGGACGGTATCGAGGCTCGCATTCTGGACGCGGCGTTGATCAGATTCAGCGAGTTCGGCGTCAAGAAGACGACTATTGAAGACATCGCCCGGCAGGCCGGTGTCGACCGCGTCACCATATACCGCCGCATCGGCTCCCGCGACGACGTGGTGCAGGCGGTCGTGAGCCGGGAGGTAGCCGGAGTCCTCATCGAGGTCGACGCCATCTCCACCCGGCACACCACTCTGGCCGACCTGATCGCCGACATATTCGTGACAGTCGTCACACGATGGCGGGATCATCCGCTGGTCAAGCGGATGCTGACCGTCGAACCGGAACGCATTCTGGAGAAACTGACCGTGGAGGGCGGTCCGGTCTTCGCCATGTCGGTGGCGGCCGCCCATACCGCCCTGTGCCGGGCCGCGGACGCGGGACTGTTCACCGAACCCGCCGATCTGCTGACCCGGGCGGAAGTGGCGTGCCGACTGGTGCACTCGTTCATCCTCTGCCCGTCGGGCCTGGTGCCCTTGGAATCCGACGAGCAACTGGACGAATTCGCCCGCACCTACGTGGTTCCCATCGTGGCTTCCGAGCGGTGAGGAATCACCCGGCCGGCGGCACAGCGGACGGTAACTGACCGCAACGGGTGTCATGCTCGCGCCATGACCACTCCACCTCTGATCATCCCCGTGTCCGAACTCGGCAACGGTTACGGGAGCCTCAATGCCTTCGCCGCGGTCAAGGGCCCCGGTGGCGCCCGGGCCTTCATCGAGTTCCTCGGTGCGGTGTTCGACGCGGCGGAGACCCCGGAGGCACACGCGGTCGATACCGACGGCCTGCTGATCCACGCCGAGGTACGGATCGGCGACTCCTGCCTGATGGTGGTGGACTCCAAACCGGACTGGGTGTTCACCCCCGCACTGCTCCAGGTCAATGTGGCCGACTGCGACGAGATACTGCGGCGGGCCGCTGCGCGGGGAGCGCGGATCATCACCGAGACCACGCCGTTCTACGGGGCTTCCTCCCTCGCCCGCTTCGTCGATCCGTGGCGCAATGTGTGGTGGTTGTTCGGGCCCGCGATCGAGAACGCGCCGGAACCGACCTGGGATCCGGACGCGGCGACGGAAGAGTCCGAGGTCCATGCGACCATCTGCCTGGCCATGCGCGATTGTCCGCGCCGGTGAGCTCGGCACCGTAGTTCGCGAGCGGCGGTGCGGGATGCTCGGTCGGCGCCGATAGCGGCAGCGTCACGGTTACGGCGCGGATCGGGCAAAACGCCGGGCAGCGCGTGCCGCCCTGGAGAATCGAAGGTATGACCGGTCTCGTCCTGACGCCCGAACGCCGCACCGAATTGGCCGCGTTGCTCGACGACGAGGCCCGGTTACGGACCGCTTACCCGAAGGTCGCCGAGTATCTGGCCACCGCGCCGCTGCTGGACGGGACCGGCGATCCCCACGCCGACGCGGCCTTCGACCTGCGGTTCGTGCACTACATGACCGGAGGCGAATCCGAGTCGGGCAATCCGTACTGGGATATCGTCGGCCCGGCCGCCGAGCCTGCCGGCGACCGGCGGGTCGTCGACGGCGGCAACCCGCGGGGCAGTGTGCGACTGGGGTTCGCCCAGACGATCCTGCAGGCCGTCTACGCATACGCGATACCGTCGCCGGAGACACTGGACTGGATAGTTGCCTTCGGCGCGGGACGCCCCGTGGTCGAGTTGGGGGCGGGCCGCGGCTACTGGGCCAAACTGCTCGCCGACCGGGGCGTCACGATGACCGCGTTGGACTCCGCGCCCCCGGACACCACCGAGAACGTGTCCTTTCCCGGAAGCGCCGGGAATCCGGCGGTGTGGTTCCCGGTCGGCGCGGCCGAGGGGTTCGCGGCCGGGTTGACCGAGGAATCGGTCCTGTTCCTGTGCTGGCCTCCGGGCTGGGGCGATCGGATGGCGTCGACCGCCCTCGAACTCTTCGAGTCCCGGGGCGGCCGGCGCCTGATCTACGTGGGCGAGCCGCGAGGTGGCAAAACCGGCGACGACGCCTTCTTCGGTCGCCTCGCGGCCGGGTGGTCGCTGGAATCCGTGGACGAGCGGCACGTCTGCTGGTGGAACCTGGGCGATATCGCACAGGGGTGGGTTCGGAACGGGAGTACCCCGCACGGCCATTCGACCTTCTTCCGCGGCGGCTGATTCGGGTCGACCCCGTAGGGCTGGGCAGGTGGATATGGCCCTGCGGTTCGTCGGTTACCGTGCCCCGGCACGTATCACGTAGACCGCCACCCCCACAGCGGTAGCCGCCACGCCGGAAGCCACTGCCGTCCAGGGCAGGGTGAAGGCCAGTACCAGGCATCCGGCCAGGCCGAGGACCGGGATCAGGCGCGGTGGCCGGTTCTCGGCCGGGGTCAGGGTCCGGGCCGAGGCGTTGGCGACGGCGTAGTACAGGAGCACGCCGAAGGAAGAGAACCCGATGACCGAACGCACATCGGCGGTCGCGGCGACCACCGCGACGACCACCCCGACGCCTATCTCGGCGCGGTGCGGCACCCCGAACCGGGGGTGCACCGCCGAGAGCGCTCCGGGCAGATACCGGTCGCGCGCCATGGCCAGCACGGTGCGCGAGACCCCCAGGGTCAAGGCGAGCAGTGAGCCGAGCGCCGCCGCGGCGGCGCCGGCGCGGACCGCGGGTTCCAGCCAGGTCACGCCGGTGGCGCGCACGGCCTGGGTGAGGGGCGCGGTCGTCTCTGCCAGCTGCCCGGGGCCCAGCACGCCCAGCGCGGCCACCGCGACTACTGCGTAGACGGCCAGCGTGATGGCCAGCGCGAGTGGAATCGCCCGCGGAATCGTGCGAGAAGGCTCGCGTATCTCCTCGGCCAGGGTGGCGATACGCGCGTAGCCGGCGAACGCGAAGAACAGCAGCCCGGCGGACTGCAGGATCCCGCCGACGGTCACCTCGTCGCCGAACGCGAGCCGCGCCGTATCGGCGTGCCCGGTGGTGAACGCCGCTACCACCACAGCGGCCAGCACGCCGAGCACGACGGCGACCACGACCCGGGTCAGCAACACCGATTTCTCCACGCCGCGGTAGTTGATCGCGGTCAACGCCACCACGGCGGCGACCGCGACGGCATGGGCACGGTCCGGCCACACATAGGCGCCTACGGTCAGCGCCATCGCGGCGCACGAGGCGGTTTTGCCGACCACGAAACTCCAGCCCGCCGCGAAACCCCAGAACTCCCCGAGCCGCTCCCGGCCGTACACATAGGCGCCGCCGGAAACCGGGTACCGTGCCGCCAGCCGCGCCGACGAGGTGGCGTTGCAGTAGGCGATCACCGCCGCGAGCACCAGCCCCGCCGTCAGTCCGGCTCCGGCTGCCCGCGCGGCGGGTCCGAGCGTGGCGAAGATCCCCGCGCCGATCATCGAGCCCAGGCCGATCACCACCGCATCGGACAGCCCGAGCCGCCCGCGCAGCCCCTCCGGCGGGTGATCCGGACCAGACGGACGCTCGGACACGGTTCTCCTAGCAGAACGCCGAGCAGCGCTCGGACAACCGACGGGCCGATAGGCGAACCAAGGACCCGCCTGCGCTGCCCGGGCGGGCCGCCCGGTGCGCTCAGTCGATCCCGGCGCGATACCGAGTGACCGCTTCCGCTATCCGCCCGCCGTCACCGGCGTCTTCCTGCTCGACGGCCCGGAGCACGTCCGCGATCTTGGCCATGCGCCGCTCCACCCGGTCGCGATAGTTCTCGATATCGGGCTCGTGGTAGCCGGCGACAGCGGACAGGACTTCGTCGAGTTCGGTCGCCACATCGGCCGCCCCCAGTTCCATCAGGCGGTCGCGTACAGCGGTCAGGTCGTCACTCCGGCCGAGCAGTTCCTCGGGTCCCGATTCGGACAGGTTGTTGTCGCCGCTCATGTCTGCATCCTCCCGGCCCGGGTTGTCGTGGAATCGGTCCTCGCCGCCGGTATAACCAATTCCCGGATCGTTATCCCACGGGCCCGTGCTGTGCGGCGAAGGGACGACACGGCCGCGGCACCGCCGTCGCTACCGATGATCGCACACACGTTCGATTATGCTACGAGGTGTGATCGAAATCGGCGACAAGGTGCGTATCGGGGAGTCGGGTGGTTCCGTGTTCGTCGTGCGTGCGATCGATCCGGACGAGGGTCGCGCCGTACTCGAATCGACCGACGAGCACGCGGCCGGCCGGTACCCGTTCTCGATGCCTCTCGGTGCGCTGACTCGCCTCGACGCCGAGGACTGAGCGCGCCGGAGCGGGCCGAGCGATACCGGCCCTGGACCACCGCCGGTCTCGGACCCGGGTACGGATGTCCGAGCAGTGCTCGATCGGCACGCCAGTGGAAAGGAACGGCTCGTTCGTATGGGGAAGAGCGGATTCCGGTGCTCGCACTCGAAACGCCGATCGGCCTCCGATCCGCTTTCGCGGGTCGGAGGCCGATCTCTGTGCGCCCGAAGGGATTCGAACCCCTAACCTTCTGATCCGTAGTCAGATGCTCTATCCGTTGAGCTACGGGCGCGTACGCGTATTCAGTTGTCGCCCGGTTTCCCGGGCGTGGCGGAGGCGAGAGGATTTGAACCTCCGGTCCCCGTGAAGGGACAACTCATTAGCAGTGAGTCCCATTCGGCCGCTCTGGCACGCCTCCTGGAGCCTTCTCTTCGAGGGCACCGGTCCTTTCGAACCGCCGAGCAGAAAGGCTACCCGAGCTTGTATGAAAACTGCAAAACGGCTGGTCGATCAGCGTAGATGGCTGTCGAACCAATCGAATATGCGGGTTCGGGAGTCGATCAGGTCGTCGCCGTCCTCGTCGCCGCCGGGATGGTCGGCGCGATGGAGCAGACCGGGGTAGGTGACCACGAGGCTGGCGACCGCGGCGGTGGCGGTGGCGTCGCGGAGAGCGTCCACATCGTCCGCGGAGGTGTCCGCCTCGGTGCCGAACAGACCCAGCCACGGGGCCTGTAGGCGCGGTGCCGCCATCACCAGTGCTTCGGCCTGATCGGTGATGGGGGTAGTGATGCCGGTGGCGCCCACGCTCACCGCGGCGCCGACGGGACGGTTGGTGGCGACGAGGAAAGTGGCGGTGCCGGCGGTGTCGAACCCGAGCACGCCGATGCAGTCCGGGAAGACGCCCCGGTGGGTGAGCCAGTCGAAACAGGCGTCGAAATCCTCGAAGAGCTCGTCGCCGTACACCCCGGACGACGGCGCGGTGGCGCGGTGGAAGAGGTTCGGGGCGACGACCAGCCACCCCTCGCCCGCGAGGGCCCGCATGAACTCCAGCAACGATCCGGTGAACTCCCGGGCTTCGTGCAACAGAACTATTCCGCCGCGGGCGAAACCTTCCGGTTCGATGACTGTGATGGGCACATGTTCGGCGGGTTTCGGGCTGGTGGCAGCCCCTGTCGGCTCTTGCTCGTGTCCGTTCGCTTCCGGTTCGCCGCGCCGCAGCAGCGCGATATCGTCATAAGTGCCCGACATGTTCCCAGCGTAGGGCGATATCCGGGGACCGGGGAGAATTAGTGGTTGAGCAGCCCGAACGTGGCTCGATCGAGACCGGAACTAAGCTCGTTACGTGACCGCGCACATCCGGCCGGACCTCGATTCCATTCCGGCATACGTTCCCGGCCGCAGCCATCCCGGCGCGGTCAAGCTGGCGAGCAACGAGACCACCATCGGTCCGCTACCCGCCGCGAGCAAAGCCATCGCCGAGGCGGTGGAACTGGCCAACCGCTACCCGGACAATCAGTCCGGCGAACTGCGAGCGGCGCTGGCGGAGTTCCTCGGCGTCGAGCCGGCGAATATCGCGGTCGGTTGCGGAAGCGTGGCGCTGTGCCAGGAATTGGTGCAGATCACCTGCGCGGACCCGACCGACGAGGTGCTCTACGCGTGGCGTTCGTTCGAGGCGTACCCGATCATCACCCAGGTCGGCAACGCGACCGCGGTGACCGTGCCGCTGCGTGACCACGTCCACGATCTGGACGCGCTGGCCGATGCCGTCACCGAGCGGACCCGGCTGGTGTTCGTCTGCAACCCGAACAACCCGACCGGTACCGCCGTCGGCAAGGCGGAGCTGGCACGGTTCCTGGACCGGGTGCCCGGCAATGTCCTGGTCGCGTTGGACGAGGCGTACTACGAGTACCTGCGAGGCACGCCCGGTGATCACCCCGACGGGGTCGAGCTGGCCCGGAACCGGCCGAATGTGGTTGTGCTGCGGACCTTCTCGAAGGCCTACGGGCTGGCGGGTGTGCGGGTCGGGTACGCGGTGGGCGCGCCGGAGGTCATCGCGGCGCTGCTGAAGGTACACATCCCGTTCAGCGTGAGCCGGGTCGCGCAGGCCGCGGCCATCGCCTCCCTGGAGGCCCGGCCCGAACTGCTGGACCGTACCGAGGCGGTGATCGCCGAGCGTGAGCGGATGCGCACCGCGCTGCTGGCGGCGGGCTACCGGGTGCCGGTGAGCGAATCGAACTTCCTGTGGATCACGCTGGACGCCGCGACCGCCGAATTCGCGGAGGCCAGCGCGGCGGCGGGGGTGCTCATCCGCCCGTTCGCCGGTGAGGGGGTCCGGGTGACGGCGGGCGATCCGCACGAGAACGATCTGTTCCTGGGTTTCGCGACCGATCCGAAGACCGCGGCCCGCTTCGCCGGCGCCTGACCGGCGGTTCAGTCGAGTCCGATTCCGCCGGCGATGGTGGGCCACGAGGTGACCAGTTCGTCGGCCCAGTAGGGCCACGAATGGGTGCCGGTCGGGCGGAAGTTGGCCGTGTAGGTGATGCCGAGGGTGTCGAGGCGCTGGGCCAGGCGGCGGGTGCAGAAATCGGTGGCGGCCTCGAGCGGCCCGCCCATCACCACGCTGGTCGGGGTTTCCGGGTTGGCGAGGGTGTCGTGGATACCGGGCCGGCCGCTGCCCACCGAGATGTAGAGCGCTTTGCCGCGCAGCGCGGCGGCGTGCAGGGTCACATCGTGGGCGAGCCAGGCCGGGTCGTCGGGGGCGCCGAACATGTTCTCCGGATCGCCCTTGTAGGTGGAGATGACGACGCGGGCCTGGGCCTGGCCGAGGTCGGTACCGGTGGAGAAGCAGCCGCTGTGCGCGCCGACGGCCGAGTACAGCTCGGGTTTGCGGATGGCGAGCATCATCGCGGCCTCGGCGCCCATCGAGGTGCCGATCACGGCATTGCGGCCGTTCCCCAAGAACCGGGCGTCCAGCAGCGGGGGCAGTTCCTCGGTGAGGAAGGTCTCCCATTTGTTGACGCCGAGCACCGGGTCGGGCTGCTGCCAATCGGTGTAGAAGCTGGCGGGCCCGCCCACGGTGAACACCACATTGACCGGCTTGTCGGCGAAGAACCGGGCGGCGTTGCCGCGGTCGAGCCAATTGTTGCTGTCGGGCTGGGTGCTGCGGCCGTCGAGCATGTAGACGGTGGGACGCGGGGTGCTCCGGTCGGTGGGTAGCAGCACCAGCACCTGCACCGTCCGGTGCATGGCCGGTGAATCGACGAACACCCGCATCAGCCGGTCGGTCACCGGTTCGACACCGATGATCGCGGCGTGCGGCGCCGGGACCGGTTCGGTTCTCTCCACCGGGCCGGGGTCCTCGGCGGAACCGGTATCGGGGCGCGCGGGCGCGGCGTGCAGCGGTCCCGGGACGGCCGCCGCGGCGCCGGGGAGGATCGCACCGGAGAGGGCGAAAGCGCCCGACACCACGGTGGCCAGACCGACACGCAACTTCATGGCGCCCATCCTGCCAGACCTCCGAGCCCGGACCGGGAACCTGAAACCATCAGTGATAAACGCCTTGACCAGGGGTTTATATGGCGTTGTCGCTGAGTAACTCTCGATCAGCACATGATCGACTCGCGGGGCGGGCGCATAGGCGACGGTGGTATATCTCACGGTTGCCCTCCGCACCCGGAGAGCGGCCCGGACGGCGAACGTCCACTCGGGCACCGCGACCCGGTAAGCCGGAAGAATTCGCGGAGTAACCTCCCTTCGGGAGTCGGACCGGATGGAGAGAGGACTTCGTGACGGGCGCGCGGATGGTGGGGCTTTTCGCCGGGATCGGAGGACTCGAACTCGGGCTGTCGGCGCACGGATGGCAGACGGCTCTGCTCTGTGAAATAGACCCGGGCGCACGGGCGGTGCTGGCGAACCGATTCCCCGACGCCGAACTGCATACGGATATCACGCGGCTGCGCGCACTGCCGCCGGATACCGAACTGGTCGCCGCGGGCTTCCCGTGCCAGGACCTGTCACAGGCGGGCCGCACGGCCGGCATCACCGGAACCCGATCGAGTCTGGTGGACCATGTGTTCCGGCTGGTCCGGCGCAAACGCGGGCCGCGCTGGCTGCTCATCGAGAATGTGCCGTTCATGCTGCAGCTCGGTCGCGGGGCGGCCATGCGCCATATCACCGCGGCGCTGGACGAACTCGGCTACACCTGGGCCTACCGGGTGGTGGACGCGCGTGCTTTCGGGCTGCCGCAGCGGCGCAACCGGGTGATCATGCTGGCCTCGCGCACCGAGGATCCACGTACGGTGCTGTTCGCCGACGATGCCGGACCACGACTGCTGGGCTCCCCGGAACACGACCCGTGCGGTTTCTACTGGACCGAGGGTGTGCGCGGCCTGGGATGGGTGGTCAATGCCGTACCGACCCTGAAGGGCGGATCGGGTCTCGGCATCGCCAGCCCGCCCGCGGTACGGCTGCCGTCCGGGGAGATCGTCACGCCGGGGATCACCGACGGAGAGCGGTTGCAGGGTTTCGCGCCCGGCTGGACCGAACCGGCACTGGACACGCCCGGGTTCCGGCCGGGGCAACGCTGGAAACTGGTGGGCAACGCGGTGAGTGTGCGGATGGCGGCGTGGGTCGGCTCCCGGTTGCGTACCCCGGCCGAGCCGATACCGGGGCATATCCCGCTGCCGCCGGGCAGTCCGTGGCCGGGCGCGGCGTGGGGGCGCGCCGGATCGGCGTTCGAGGTGCCGATCTCACCGTGGCCCGTGCACGACCCCTACGAGGACCTGCGATTCTTCCTCGCGGACACCCAGCTGCTGTCGGCCCGGGCCACCGCGGGCTTCCTACGCCGCACCGGGATGGGGTCGCTGCGTTTTCCGGCCGGGTTCCTCGACGATGTGCAGGCCCATCTGGATCGGATGGGAGGCTGGGCGGCATGACCGGCGACCGTTCCGGCCCGTGGCGCCCGCCGACAGACGCGGCGACCAGCGCGCGGATGTCGCGGCAGCGGCGTGCGCACACCGCACCCGAGCTCGCGTTGCGCCGGGAACTGCACCGGCGCGGCCTGCGCTATTTCGTGGACCGCGCGCCGATCCGGGGCCAGCGCCGCCGCGCGGACGTGGTGTTCCCGCGCCGGCGGATCGCGGTCTATGTGGACGGCTGCTTCTGGCATCGCTGCCCCGACCACGCCACCGACCCGAAGAACAATGCCGCCTGGTGGGCGGAGAAACTGGCGGGCAATGTCGCGCGCGACCGGGCCACCGACGCGGCATTGCGGGAGGCGGGCTGGCAGGTCGTCCGGATCTGGGAGCACGAGGATCCGCTGCGAGCCGCCGACCGCGTGCAGGCGGCGCTGGGCGGCGATCCGCCGGAACCGGAAAACGCTGGGCCGTAGGGGTATCGCGGAAGTAGTGTCGGAAGCCGTGCCCAGCGATTTCATCGAACTGCTCACCGCGCGGACGCAGGCGGTCACCGACGCCACCCGTGCGCTGCTCGCCACCGTCGACACTCTGGACGACGCGGCGGTCGCCGCTCCCTCCGCGCTGCCGGGCTGGACCCGGGGCCACGTCCTGACCCATCTTTCCCGCAATGCCGACAGCCTGGTCAACCTGCTGCTCTGGGCGCACACCGGAGTGGAGACCCCGCAGTACGCCAGTGTGGCGCTGCGGGACTCCGATATCGAGGCCGGTGCGCCGCGCCCGCTCGCCGAACAACGCGCCGACCTGGTGGAGTCGGCGGATCGGCTGTCCGGGATGGCCGGAGTGCTCTCCGCCGAGCAATGGCGGGTGGAGGTCCGGACCAGGCAGGGCATCCCGATCGAGGCGACCCGGATTCCGTGGATGCGGTTGCAGGAGGTGCTGATCCACCACCTCGATCTGGACGCCGGTTACACGCACGCGAACTGGCCGCCCGATTTCGTGGCCGAACTGCTGGCCGAGGCCGCCGTCGATCTGGGCGGGCGTGCGGGGGTGCGGTCGTTCACGCTCGACGCGACCGATACGGGTTTCACGGCGATCGTCGGGGCGGGGGAACCCGAACAGGTCGTATCGGGCCCGGCGTCGGCGCTGCTGGCCTGGTTGCTGGGACGCGGCGCGGACAGCGCGCTGCCGCGGCCGCTGCCGGAACTGCCCGCCTGGCGCTGAGTGGGGTTTACCGGCGTTGCCCGTTCGGCGCTGAGTGGGTTTACCGGCGCTGCCCGCCCGTTGCTCCGCAGACGCTGCGTCGGCTGACGGTGTCCGCCCGCCTGGCGCTGCCTGCCCGGCGTCGGCCGCCCGGGCTCTGCATCCGGCGCTGCGCGTTATTGCTTACCGGAGCGCGACCCGGAAGCAACGAAACGGCCGGCGTCCGCAGCGGACGCCGGCCGTTCGACGAGAGACCGGTGGATCAGACTCCGGCGGGTTCGGTTTCGGCCGCGGGGGTCTTGGCGCGCTGCTGGAGCTCGCGCAACTTCGTCCCCTCGACGTCGATATCCGGCAGGATCCGGTCCAGCCAGGCCGGCATCCACCAGGCCCATTTGCCCAGCAGCGCCAGCAGTGACGGGATCAGCACCATCCGTACCAGGAAGGCGTCGAAGAACACACCCGCCGCCAGGGCGAAGCCCATGGACTTGGAGGTGATGTCCGGCGAGAGCATGAAGCCGCCGAATACCGAGATCATGATGATCGCGGCCGCGGTGACCACGCGGGCGCCGTGGTGGTAGCCGCTGACCATCGCCTCCTTCGGATTCTTGCCGTGCACGTACTCCTCGCGCATGCGGGTCACCAGGAAGACCTGGTAGTCCATCGCCAGCCCGAACACCAGGCCGATCAGCACGATGGGCAGGAAGCTGATGATCGGATGGGTGTCCTTGACGATGCCGAAGGCACCCTCCTGGAAGATCAGCACCGTGACGCCGAAAGTGGCGGCCATCGACAGCAGGAAGCCCAGCGCGGCCGTGAGCGGTACCAGGATGGACCGGAACACCAGCAGCAACAGGACGAACGCGGCCGCGGCGACGATCGCCAGGTACGGGATGATGCTGGCCAGCAGGACATGGTTGACGTCGGCGTAGATGGCGGTCTGGCCGGTGACGCCGTATTCCATGCCGTACTGCGCCTTCAACGCGGCTTCGGCGTCGCGGGCGTGTTCGACCAGGTCCTGGGTCTCGGCGCTGTTCGGACCGGAGTCGGGCACCACCTGGAACAGCGCGGCCTGCCCGTCCTGGCTGGGCTGCGCGACGCTCAGGTAGTCCACGCCGTCGTAGCTCGCCAGTTCGTCCCGCAATGCCGTCAGCGCGGTGTCGCGCTGATCCCGCGGGGTCTCGGACAGATCGACCGCGACCACCAGCGCGCCGTTCTTGCCTTCACCGAAGCCCTCGGTCTGCAATTCGTAGGCCTTACGCACCGAGGAGTCCTCGGGCATGCTGTCGCCACCGGGCAGACCCAGGTTGAGCTGGGTGGCCGGGGCGGCGAGCGCACCCAGCACGATCGCGCTCGCCACCAGCGTCAGCACCGGCACCCGGGCGATGAGCCGGGCGAAACGCATCCCGTTGGTGACCGAATCGTCGTCCTCGGGGTCGTGCCGGGCGACCAGCGGCAGTTTCGGTTTGAACAGGAACCGCCCGAGCGCGCCGAGTAGCGCGGGCATCAGGGTGATGGCGGCCAGGACCGCGAACCCCGCGGCGATGGCCCCGCCGATACCCATCATGGTGAGGAAGCCGATCCCCACCACCGACAGCCCGAGCAGCGCGATCACCACGGTGAGCCCGGCGAACACCACGGCCGAACCGGCGGTACCGACCGCGACACCCGCGGCTTCCTCGGGCGAGTCCTGGACCACCAGCTCGTGTTTGTACCGGGAGACGATGAACAGCGCGTAGTCGATGGACAGCGCCAGGCCGATCATGGAGGCCAGAATCGGGGTGAATGTCGGGACCTCGGTCAGCGAGGTGCCGGTGAGGATGAGCGCGCCCGCGCAGGCGACACCGACGATGCCGGTGACGATCGGGACGAACGCCGCAACGATGGCACCGAAGGCGATGATCATGACGATCAGCGCGACCCCGATACCGATCATCTCTGCCTGGCCGGATTCGGCCTGGGTCTGGGCGATGGCGCCGGTGAGCTCCACGGTGAGGCCGGCGTTGCGGCCCTCCTGGGCGATGGCCTCGGCGGCCTGCCGGTTCTCCTCGGTGATATCGGAGAAGGTCGGCATCGTGAATTTCACGTCGAGGACGGCGACGGTTTCCGGATTGCTCTCGTTGAGCACGTTCAGCGGAGCGCCGCCGCACAGGCCCTTGAACTCCGGTGAGCTCCGGCCGTCCAGGCAGTTCGGCTCCGGCAACGGCGGAGCCTCGCCGGGCGCGAGTTCGGCCGCGGCCTGCGCCTGTTCCTTGGCTGCCTCCGGGCTGGCGGGCATCATGGAGGTGGCGAGAACGGGGTTGACGGCCTGCTCGGTGTGGTCGACGATGTCGAGCTCGTTCAGCCGCTGGACCAGCGCGTCGAGCGCGGCCATATTCGGCTCGTCGGTGAGCTTGCCATTCTGGGCCGCGATCACATAGGTGCCGTTGATGGCGTCGATGCTGAACATCTTCGCCATCTGCGGCATATGTTCCTCGAGGATGCCGGTGGCCTTCTCCGACGGTAGTCCCGGCATCTCGAAGCTGTCCTGGAAGGGTTTGGACAGCGTGGCCGCCGCCCCACCGAGGAGTACCAGGATCAGCGCCCAGACGGGCAGCACTATCCATTTCCGGCGGAAAGCGAACTTTCCCCATCTGTACAGGAATACGGACACGAGGGATTTCTCCTAGCGAGGCCGGGACGGTGTGGTCATTGCGCGTGACGAACTGACGGCCGACGTCGCTATCGCGGACCGGGGCTGCGCGGGCCGGACGCTTTCGCGTGCCCGGAGCCGGTGGATCCGCCTACACGGTGGACGCCAGATGTATCTACCGTACGGTAGGTAGGCTACCGGTAGGTTAAGTGGAGGAACAAGCTCGACTTCCGGTGCCGACCGGACCTGCCACCGGGAGAACGAGAAGGGGCCGAGCATGGCGAATCGCAGAACTGGCGACCACGTTACCGCAGGTCGAGATACCAAGCGGGCCATCCTGGACGCCGCCGTGCGGCTGTTCGTGGCCAAGGGCTACGAAGAGACGAGCCTGCGCGAAGTCGCGGATGCGGTCGGAATCACAAAGCCGTCGCTCTACTATCACTATGCCTCGAAACTGGAACTGCTCGTGGCGATCGTCGATCCGCTCCTCGACGATCTGCGCGCACTCGCCGAGGAAGTAGAGCGGATGCCCCCCGACGCCGCTGCCCGCCGGACCGCGCTGCAGTCCTATATCCGGACCATGATCCGGCACCGCGACGCGGGCGAGATGATGCTGCGCAATGCCGTTCCGATCGTCAACGCGCTGGCCGACCAGTATCCGGTGATCGTGGACGCCAACAAAGCGCTACGGAATTGGCTCGCCGGGCCCGCACCCACCGCGGTCCGGCTGCTGCGGGCGAGCGCCGCCATGGAAATCCTGGCCGTTGCGCTGATTTCGAACGAGATCGCGCACGACGCGGGAGATGATGTGGTGGAGGCGACGCTGCTGGACGCGGCGCTCGCTGTTCTGCAACTCGGCGCCGACTAGGTTTGTCGCGTCATCGTGCCCCGGCACAGCGAAAGGTCAGGTCAGTCGTGCACATCACCGCCAAGGTGGATCATGCCGTGCGGACGCTGCTCGAGATCACGGCATCCGATCAGGCTGTCGCGGTGAAGGCGGAGTCCATCGCGGCGGCGCAGCGCATACCACCCAAAGTGCTCGAGAGCGTCTTGGCCGAGCTGCGCCGGGCCGGGTTGGTGACCAGCCGGCGCGGCCCCGACGGCGGTTACCGGCTGGCCCGTCCGGCCGCCGATATCTCCATCGCCGATGTCATCCGCGCCCTCGAGGGCCCGCTCGCCTCCGTGCGCGGCCTGCGGCCCGAAGAAGTGCAGTACGCGGGCGTCGCCGAACCACTGCGACAGGTGTGGATCGCGCTGCGGGTGAATCTGCGCGCGGTGCTGGAGAACGTGAGCCTGGCCGATATCGCCGCGAACGGACTGCCGGACTTCATCGGGACGCTCACCGCCGACCCGGGCGCCTGGGTCCGGCGAGAACCGCACCGCACCGAACCGCCGGAAATCACAGGGCGTCCCACCGGGGCAGACGGTAGCGTGCGGTCATCATGTTGATCCGACTGCTCCGTGGTTTCCTGGGCCCGTACCGGAAACAGTTGACCGGGATCGTGGCCCTACAGCTCATCTCGGTGATCGCGATGCTGTACCTGCCGAGCTTGAACGCCGACCTCATCGACGAAGGGGTCACCAAGGGCGATATCGGCTACATCTGGACGGCCGGGCTGCGGATGCTGCTGGTCTCCGGGGTACAGATCATCGCCTCCGCGTCCTCGGTGTTCCTGGCCGCGCAGGCGGCGATGAGCGCGGGCCGCGATCTGCGCGGCGCCCTGCTGCACCGGGTGGGCTCCTTCTCGGCCCGGGAGGTCGGCATGTACGGCGCCCCCTCGCTGATCACCCGCAACACCAACGATGTCCAGCAGGTCCAGCTGCTCATCGTCATGGCCGCCACCGTGGCGGTGATGGCGCCCATCATGTGTGTCGGCGGCATCGTCATGGCGCTGCGCGAAGACTTCGGCTTGTCCTGGCTGCTGCTGATCGCGGTGCCGGCCCTGGCGCTGAGCATGGGGTTCATCATCGCCCGCATGGTGCCGGCGTTCCGGCAGATGCAGGCCCGGCTCGACCAGGTCAACCGGGTGCTGCGCGAGCAGATCACCGGTATCCGAGTGGTCCGCGCATTCGTCCGGGAGCCGCTCGAGACGTGGCGGTTCGGGGTGGCCAATACCGACCTCACCGATATCTCGCTGCGGGTGGGCCGGTTGATGGCGCTCATGTTCCCGACGGTCATGCTGATCAGCAATGTGACCTCGGTGGCGGTGATCTGGTTCGGTGGAAAGGCCATCGACGCGGGTGAGATGCAGATCGGCTCGCTGACCGCGCTGCTCTCCTACATCATGCAGATCCTGATGGCCGTCATGATGGCGTCGTTCCTGGCCATGATGGCCCCGCGCGCGGCCGTCTCGGCCGACCGGATCTCCGAGGTTCTCGATACCCCCGCGTCGGTGCGCTCGCCGGACCTGCCGAAGCCATTCCGGGGCGATCCCGCCGAGGTGCGGGTGCGCGATGCCGCGTTCAGCTTCCCCGGTGCCGAGAAGCCGGTGCTGTGCCGGATCGATTTCGCGGTGCGGCCCGGGGAGACCACGGCCATCGTCGGTTCCACCGGGTCCGGTAAGACGACCCTGCTCAATCTGATCCCCCGCCTCATGGATGTCACCGAGGGCTCGGTGGAGGTCGGCGGCACCGATGTGCGCGACCTCGACCTGGCCGAACTGCGGTCGCGGATCGGGCTGGTGCCGCAGAAGGCGTACCTGTTCTCGGGGACGGTGGCGAGCAATCTGCGCTACGGCGATCCGGATGCCACCGACGAGGAACTGTGGCGCTGCCTGGAGATCGCCCAGGCCGCCGACTTCGTCCGGGCCATGCCCAAGAGCCTGGAGACACCGATCGCGCAGGGCGGGACCACGGTCTCGGGCGGGCAGCGGCAGCGGCTCGCCATCGCCCGGGCACTGGTGCGCCGGCCCCGGGTGTATCTGTTCGACGATTCGTTCTCCGCGCTCGATGTGGCCACCGACGCGCGGCTGCGCGCGGCGCTGCGCCCGGAGACCGAGGACGCCGCGGTGATCATCGTGGCCCAGCGGATCGCCACCATTCGCGACGCCGACCGGATCGTCGTACTCGAGGACGGTGAGATGGCGGGAGTCGGGACGCACGAGGAACTGTTGCGCGATTGCGCGGAGTACCGCGAAATCGTCGAATCCCAGCTGAGTGTGGAGGAAGCACGATGAGGCCGGGAATGCCGGCGGGAGCACCGGACGCCAAACCGAAATCCTTCAAACCCTCGCTGAAACGGCTGGTACGGCGACTCGCGCCGGAGCGTGTGCGCGTGGGTGTGATCATCGGGCTGGGCATCGTCTCGGTGGTGCTGAACATCGCCGGGCCGTACCTGCTCGGCAAGGCGACCAACCTGATCTTCGACGGCGTCGTCGGCCGGCAGCTGCCCGCGGGGGTGAGCAAAGAGCAGGCCATCGCGGGACTGCGGGCCCAGGGGCAGGACACCATGGCCGACATGCTGTCGGGGATGGACGTCGTCCCCGGTGTCGGCATCGACTTCGACGCGGTCGGGCGGGTACTGACGCTCGTGCTCGCGCTCTACCTCGGCGCCGCCATATTCGGCTGGTTGCAAGCCTTCCTGCTCAACGACGCGATCAACCGCGTCATCAAACGGCTGCGCTCCGATGTCGAGGACAAGATCCACCGGCTGCCGCTGAGCTACTTCGACTCCGCGCCCCGCGGCGATGTGCTCAGCCGGGTCACCAACGATGTGGACAATGTCTCGCAGAGCCTGCAGCAGACCATGAGCCAGCTGCTCATCTCGCTGCTCACGGTGATCGGCATTCTCGGCATGATGTTCTGGATCTCGTGGCTGCTGGCCCTGGTCGCCCTGCTGACGGTGCCCGCGGTGGTCGTGGTGACCGCCCAGATCGCCAAACGCTCCAAACCGCATTTCGTGGACCAGTGGAAGTACACCGGACTGGTGAACGCCCAGGTGGAAGAGGCCTACACCGGGCACGAGGTGGTCACCGCGTTCGGCCGCGGCAAGCAGGTCGGCGCCGAGTTCGACGAGCGCAACGACCACCTCTTCAAGTCCAGTTTCCGGGCGCAGTTCATCTCCGGCCTGATCATGCCCTCGTCGATGTTCCTCGGGAACATCAATTACGTGCTGGTCGCGCTGATCGGCGGGCTGCGAGTCGCCTCGGGTCAGCTGTCCCTGGGCGAGGTGCAGGCGTTCATCCAGTACTCGCGCCAGTTCAGCCAGCCGCTCACCCAGATCGGCGCCATGGCCAACCTGCTGCAATCGGGGGTGGCCTCGGCGGAGCGGATCTTCGAGATCCTCGACGCCCCCGAACAGAGCCCGGATCCGGTCGAGAAGGTCACCCGGCCGCCCGAGCGCGGCCGAGTGGAATTCGACGACGTCTCCTTCCGCTACGAGCCGGAGACGCCGATCATCGAGGACCTCTCGCTGGTCGCCGAACCGGGACATGTGGTCGCGATCGTCGGACCCACCGGTGCGGGTAAGACCACACTGGTCAACCTGCTGCTGCGGTTCTACGAGCTCGACTCGGGGGTGATCACCATCGACGGCGTCGATATCACCGCGCTGAGCCGGGAGCAGTTGCGTTCGCGGATCGGGATGGTGCTGCAGGACACCTGGCTGTTCAAGGGGACCATCCGGGAGAACATCGCCTACGGCGATCCCACCGCGAACGACGACGAAATCCTCGCCGCCGCCCGCGCGGCCTACGTGGACCGGTTCGTGCACGCCCTGCCGGACGGGTACGACACCGTGATCGACGAGGAGGGCACCGGGGTCAGCGCGGGTGAGAAACAGCTCATCACCATCGCGCGGGCCTTCCTGTCCAAACCGGCCATCCTGGTGCTGGACGAGGCCACGAGTTCGGTCGATACGCGCACCGAACTGCTGGTGCAGCAGGCCACCGCGGAATTGCGGCGCGACCGGACCAGCTTCGTCATCGCGCACCGCCTGTCCACCATCCGCGACGCCGACCTGATCGTGGTGATGGAGGCGGGCCGGATCGTGGAGACCGGGGCGCACGACGATCTGCTGGCGCGGCAAGGAGCGTACTACCGGCTCTACAGCGCCCAGTTCGCGGCGGCCGCGGTCGAGGCCTGACCCGGCCCGAGTGGGCCGGAGCGGAAGGAACCGACGCAGCTCGACCGTGCGGAGCGCTCGCTCGCGCTGGTCGACCCTGGTGTGAGGGTGCCAGGCCCGAAGCAGGTAGCGCAGCCGACCGTGCAGGCCCCTCGCTCGTGCCCGCTCGGTACTGCCTGAGAGGATGTGCGCCGTGTCGGATGGCGTCGGATTCTCGTTCAGTGTCGGTACCCGCCTCGAGGGGCGGCACGGCCGCACCGGGGTGCTGCGGACCCCGCACGGAACCGTCGCGACCCCCGCCTTCGTCCCGGTCGGTACCAAGGCGACCGTGAAGGCGGTGCTGCCGGAGGCGATGAAGGAACTCGGGGCGCAGGCCCTGCTGGCCAACGCCTACCACCTGTACCTGCAGCCCGGCCCGGATATCGTCGACGAGGCCGGCGGCCTGGCGGCCTTCATGAACTGGCCGGGTCCCACCTTCACCGACAGCGGCGGCTTCCAGGTGATGTCGCTGGGGGTGGGATTCAAGAAGGTCCTGGCCATGGAGACCGTCGATGTACGCAGCGACGACGTCATCGCCAAGGGCAAGGAACGCCTGGCGACCGTGGACGACGACGGGGTGACCTTCCGGTCGCATCTGAACGGGTCGAAGCACCGCTTCACCCCCGAAGTATCGATGGGGATCCAGCATCGACTGGGCGCGGACATCATGTTCGCCTTCGACGAGCTCACCACCTTGATGAACACCCGCGGGTACCAGGAGAAATCGGTGCGGCGCACGCACGACTGGGCACAACGATGCATCGATGAGCACGAGCGGCTCACCACCGAGCGGGCACACCGGCCCTATCAGGCGCTTTTCGCGGTCGTGCAGGGTGCGCAGTACGAGGACCTGCGACGTAAGGCGTCCCGGGAACTGGCCGAGATCCGCGGCGCCGGGGGAACCGAATTCGACGGATACGGGATCGGCGGGGCACTGGAGAAGCACAATCTCGGCACCATCGTCGGCTGGTGCTGCGACGAGCTACCCGAGGACAAGCCCCGCCATATGCTCGGGATCAGCGAACCGGAGGATATGTTCGCCGCGATCGAGGCCGGCGCGGACACCTTCGACTGCGTGAACCCGTCCCGGGTGGGCCGCAACGGCGGGATCTACGTGGAGGCCGGCCGGTTCAATATCGACACCCTCCGCTTCAAACGGGATTTCACCCCCATCGACGAGACCTGCGACTGCTACACCTGCGCGAACTACACCCGCGCCTATATCCACCACCTGTTCAAGGCCAAGGAGATGCTGGCCTCCACCTTGTGCACGATCCACAACGAACGTTTCACCATCCGCCTCGTGGACCGTATCCGGGCCAGTATCGACGGAGGCTATTTCGACGAGTACCGCGCCGAAGCACTCGGCCGCTGGCAGGGACGCATCACCGCGCCGTGATTTCGGCGGCCTCCAACTGCGGATGCTGATCATCCGGAGAAGACGGGAGATGAGTGCTCACGTACACCTTGCTCCGCCGGGGGAGGTGCACGACCATTCTCAGTGCTCGAGGTCGCCGATCTCTGGACGGCCGACTGCACGCGTTCAGTCGCTGCGCTCCTTCGCTCCGTCGGTCCAGAATCGGGGGCGGGCCCCGACCACTGAGGTGGACCAACCCGAAGTAGGCGGAAGGTGAATGTTGTCGTGCGCTTGGACCGGCGTGGGAAGGTTCACGACTCTGTCAGTGCTCGATGGTCGCCGCTGTCTGGACGGTCGGCCGCACGCGTTCAGTCGCTGCGCTCCTTCGCTCCGTCGGTCCAGAATCGGGGGCGGGCCCCGACCACTGAGGTGGACCATCCGGAGTAGAGCGGAAGGTGGATGTTGTCGTGCGCTTCGACCGGCCTGGGGAGGCTCAGGTCACTGTCGGTGCTCAATGGTCGGCGTTCTCTGAACTGGCGACTGCACACGCTCCTTCGCTCCGTCCTTCAGGATCGGGGCGGGCTCCGACCGTGAACGCTGACGCTCCGGAGTAGGCGAAGTGGGTGCGGGCGTGCCGGGCGGTGGTAGCCGAGTGTGGACCGGAGTGTGTTGTGCCCGGTGCGATGACCGGGCACAACAGGTCCGGGTCAGGAGCGCAGCGGGGCGGCGTCGCTCGGGGCGTAGGTCGGTTCGTGTTTCTTCAGCAGTGCGATCACCTGGTAGGTCACCGGTAGTACCAGCACCTCGCACAGCGTTTTCCACAGGAACCCGATGATCACGTAGTTGACGAACTGACCCCAGCTGTCGATACCGATGGCCGTTGCGGCGATCGAGCAGAAGATCAGCGTATCGGCGAGTTCGCCGACCACCGTCGAGCCGATCAGCCGCGCCCACAGATATTTCTCCCGGGTCCGTTCCTTGATCAGTACCAGTGTCGCGGAGTTGAGCAGCTGACCGACCACATAACCGGCCAGGCCGGCGGCGACCAGTTGCGGTGTGGTGCCGATGACGCTGCGGAAAGCGTCCTGGTTCTCGTAGAACACCGCGGCGGGCAGGTGGATCGCCACGGCGAAGCAGATAACAGTCAGCAGCAGTGCGGCGAAACCATAGAAGACAGCGTGCCGGGTGGCACGGAATCCGTAGACCTCGCTGAGCACGTCACCGAGGATGTAGGCGAGGGGGAACAGGAAGAACGCGGCGTCGGTGGTGATCGGCAGGACCTCCAGCGGTCCGAGGGTCAGCGAACTGCCGGAGAAGAACTGCACCCCCTTGGTCGCGCAGATATTGGAGATGATGAGCGTTGCGGTGAACAGTACGACGATCGGTGTGTAGTACCCCCGCGCCACCTGTGCGTGGGCCGCATGCGCGGGCGCGGGGTGTCCAGACTTGCCGGGTAAGGGGGTTTCGTTCGAATCTTCCACCCGACTATCCAATCAAACTCTCGAATAGGCTGTAGTCATGACGAACCCCGGTGGATCCGACGAGTGGTGGAAGCAATACGGGGGGTCGGGCGTCTCGTCGGACCCCGCTGCCGGGCAGCATCCGTCCGAACCTTCCAGTTATCCGTCGGCACCGCAGTACCCTTCCACTCCGGCCGCGTCCCCCACACCGCCGCCCGGACAGCCGTCGTACGCGACCCCGCCGCCCGCGGCCCCCTACCCCGGGTCGCCGTCCTACTCGCCCTACGGTGCGGCGGGAGCCGGTTATCCGGCGTCCTACCAGCCCTACGGCTACCCGGCCAACCGCGGTACCAACGGCCTGGCGATCGCCTCACTGGTCACCTCGCTGGCCGGGTTCGCGACCTGCGGCGCCACCTCGATCGTGGGGATCATCCTGGGTGTGATCTCGCTGAATCAGATTCGCGCCAGCGGCCAGGAGGGGCGCGGAATGGCGCTCGCCGGTATCTGGATCGGGGTCGGTCTGATCGCCCTGGGGCTCATCTGGTTCGTGGTGATGATCGTGGCGAGCGCCGCGGGCGCTTGACCCGCCGGGTACTCAGGCCGCGACGACCTGGGTACCGCCCGCGAGTTTGTCGTTCCAGCCCTGCCGGTTCGGGTCCTTGTCGAGGGTGGCGGCCGTGTAGAGCATGAGCGCGGCCCCGGCCACCCAGCCCACACAGGGCACGATCAGTACCGCCAGGAAGATATTGCGCTTCAGCGAGAGCAGCGGCGGCACCGTGGGCGCCCCGTCGGGCGCCACGACCTTGAGGCCCAGGATCTTCTTGCCCAGCGTGGCGCCGGTCTTCCACTCCATGAGCACGTAGTACACGAGAGTGACCGCGAAGATGATCGCGTAGCTGACCGCCGGTCCGGTGAGACCGGTCAGGTTCGGCATGAGGACGAAGTTCAGCAGCAGGGCCAGCGGTAGCGCGATGATGAGGTTGTCGATCAGGCGGGCCGCGAACCGCGGCCACAGGTTGCCGGGGACGCCGAACGCGGGCTGGTAGTGCCCGTACTGCTGTCCCCCGTATTGCGCTTCCGGGAACACCGTCTGCTGGTAGCGGGGAGCGGGCGGGGCCGGAGGGGCGGGCGGGGTCTGCTGACCGTAGGGCTGTGGCTGTCCGGTCGGCGGGGCGTACTGCGGCGGCTGGGGAGCGTACGGGTCCGGCTGGGGCGCGTACCGGCCCGGCTGGGGCGCGTACTGCCCGGGCTGTGGGTACTGCGGGGACTGCCCGTATGGCTGCCCGGCCTGGGGGTGGTTGCTGGGGTCGTACCCGCCACTGGTCATCTCGCCTGCCTGAACTCGAAATCCGAAGATCTGGTCGCAGGCCAGGTTACGGACAGCGGCCCGCGACCACCAAGCTGTCGGGGTCGAGCACCCAGGGGTCGTGGGGCAGCCGGCCCGGGTCGAATCCGGGGAGCAGTTCGGCCGCGCTGTGGCCCGTCAGGCCGAGCGAGCGGGCCAGCATTCCCACCACCCGGTCGGCTGTTTCCCCGAGTGCCAGCCGATCGGCCAGGGTGACCGCACCGTCGCGTTTGGCCAGTCGCTTGCCGTCGGTATTGAGTACCAGCGGCACATGCGCGTACTCCGGTACCGGTAGTCCGAGCAGCGTCGCGAGATAGGCCTGCCGAGGTGTGGACGGGAGCAGATCGTCACCGCGCACCACCTGATCCACGCCGTGCTCGGCATCGTCGACCACGACGGTCAGATTGTAGGCGGGTATCCCGTCACCGCGGCGCAGCACCAGATCGTCCACCGGGCCTCGGTATCGGCCGTGCAGGCGATCGGTGATCTCGAATTCCCTAGGTGCCGAACGCAGCCGCAACGCGGCGGGGCGGCCGGCCGCACGACGCCGCGCGCGCTCGGCAGGGGAGAGGTCACGGCAGGTGCCGGGGTAGGCGCCGAGCGGGCCGTGCGGCGCGGCGGTGGCCTGCTGGATTTCCCGTCGGGTGCAGAAGCATTCGTAGGTCAGTCCGGCGGAGGTGAGGTGGTCCACGGCCGCGGCGTAGTGGTCGAGACGGTCGGACTGGTGGGTCACCGGACCATCCCAATCGATACCGATGGCCCGCAGGTCGGCGAGCTGGCGTTCCTCGGCACCGGGCCGTACCCGGTCCAGATCGTCGACACGCAGCACGAACCCGCGGCCACTGCCGCGGGCGAAGAGCCAGGCCAGGAGGGCGGTGCGCAGGTTGCCCAGATGCAGATCCCCCGAAGGGCTGGGCGCGTACCGCCCCGCCGGTGCGGTGGAGGCGGTGGGCGGCATCGGGATCATGGCAGTCCTCGGCGTAGCCGGGGCATCAGCCCGCTCCGGTCGCTGTCCGGTGCCGTCGGGCGCTCGTGTCCTGTGGTGACGCCGTTGCTGTCCGGCGTGGCCGCCAGCTCGATCAGCAGGGCTTCGGCGTGGGCGATGAGACCCGGTCCGTCGAGGTCGTAGGGGAGTTCACCGGTCGGGTATCCGGCGGCGGCGGGGTCGAAGGCGCGGAGCCGTCCGACAGCGCGTTCGAGCAGCGTACGTGCGCCTTTCGGATTCCCGCGCTGGATATGGGTGAGGCCGACCGCGTACTGCGCGAGACCCTGCCACAGCATCCGTTCGGCGTCGGGGCCGTTTTTCCAGACCGACTCCAATACTTCGTGCGCGTTGAAGGCAAGCCCCTGATCCAGCAGTCGCTGGGCGTAGTCGAGGGCCGCTGCGGGCGCGAGGTCCAGGTCGTCGGGTATGCGCGGGACGCCGGGACTTCCCGGCGGCAGGGGACGCCCCAGCCGGTCCCGGGGCCTGGAGTTGGTGGCTCGCCCCTGTTCGTCTCGATCGCGTTCGGGCATGCCGCCATCATCCCGCCGTGGCCTGACCGCCGAAGTGGTAGGGGTATTGACAAATGGCAATCGGGTGATCACATAACAATCACTTCGGGCTATTAATGGGCCCGCTCCGGTTTTTTTGAAGCAAAGTCATCCTTATAAGTCCGCAATTACGCAGCAATACGGCATCTTAGCGGTGTTGCCAAACGCATTGGCGCAGTTCGCAAGAGAGCGGCAAATCCGGTGTGAACCTGCTAGTGTTCGAAGCGCGGGCCGCCCTTACATGGGGTTTTGGTCACCGCGTCAGATGTGTTCGCGGAAGTGCGAGTCCGATCCTGGCATACCGGATATTTACTCGCTATCTGCGCGTGCATCCGTGTATTCGGCGGTATCCGTCGGATACCAGCTAGTCAGGAACTGTGCAGGAATCGAATATCATTATCGACGCAGCGAAGGAGTGCAGTGCCGTGAAGGTGGATATGACGGGTGCTGTGTGGCGGAAGAGTACATACAGCGGCCCGGACGGGAACTGCGTGGAGGTGGCATTTCTGGTAGACGGCAACGTGGCGGTCCGTGATACGAAGGATCACGGCAGCGGGCCGATGCTGGCCTTCGCGCCGGGCGAGTGGGCCGAATTCGTGTCCGGCGTATCGGCAGCGGACTTCCGCGGCGCCTGACGGTTTTCCCGATATCAGGCAAGACGGCCCCGGACCCGTCGTCGGGTCCGGGGCCTTTGCGTGCGCGGACCGCGGATGCGTACCGCTGGACGACTTCCATTAGGGTCGGCCGGTGATCCCGCTGGCGCCCCCGGACGCGACCATGTACTGGCTCTCCCGGCGTACTCGCAACGACCAGTTCCTCCTCTACTGTTTCGCCGAATCGACCTGGGAGAACGCGCGTTTGCGCGAGGCGGTCGGTCGGCGATGTGCCGCGATCCCCGAGCTCGCGGTCCGGTTGCGCCCGGACCCCACCGGTCTGTCCTACCCGGTGTGGATTCCCGCCGAACCCGATCCGGCCCAGTTCGTGACGCACCGGCTCGACCGGCCGGACTGGTCCGAGCTGCTCGCGGCCCTGGGGCGGCTACTGGGCACCGGAGTAGATGCCGGGGAACACCCCTGGCGGCTGCACGTCTTTCGTGGTATCCGGGACAGCCCGGCGCCCGACCCGGTGGTGACCGTGGTGGTGTTGCAGGTATCGCACGCACTGGTCGACGGCCGAGGCGCGTCGCGAATCGCCCGTGCGCTGTTCACCGGCAGTCCCGGTCCCGGCACCACGCCGGGACCGCGTCCCCTTCCGCGCTCCGGGATCGCCGGGCGCGCGGGGCGCGCGGGCCTGGCCCTGCCGCTGGATATCGCCCGGACCCTCCGGCGCGGGCTCGCCGCCGGCCGGGCCCGGACCCGACTCGCGGAGCTCACCGCGGCCGGGCGCGTGCCCCCGGCCGCGCCGGGATATCCGCCGGGCGTACTCAATGTGCCGGGCGAGGGCAGCGGCCATACGGTGCGGATGCTGGTCTGCCGGACCGCGGACTTCCGGATGCCGGGCCACAGTGTCACCGTCGTGGGGCTGACGGTCATATCGCTCGCGCTCCAGCGGTATCTGCGTGAGCGCGGTGCGGCGGCCACTGCCCTGGGCGCTCAGGTGCCGATGGCGACACCGCCCCGCCCCGGGGTCCGCAACAACTACCGGAGCCTCGGCGTGGACCTGGCGATCGGCGAGGAGGACCCGCTGCGGCGTGCCGCGGCGATCGCCGCGGACCTGGCCGCCCGGCGAGAACGGGCCGTCCACCCGCTGCTCGACGCGCAGGACGCGGTGACCGCGGCCCTACCGGCGCTGCTGCTGCGGCGCGATGTGCGGAACTATCCGATCGATGCGGTACCGGAACGGATCACCGGTCACACCGTCGTCTCCAGCGTCGACCGCGGCGCGGCCGATCTGCGTTTCGGCGGGGCCCCGGTCCGCTTCACGGCGGGGTTTCCCGCGGTCGGCGCAGTGATGCATCTCACGCACGGTATCCACGGGCTGGGGGACACGGTCACCCTGTCGTTGCACGCCGATCCGGCGGTCGTCCCGGACCTCGACACCTACGCCGCACTCCTGCGTGGGGCCGTACGAGACGTGGCCGGCGCCGGATGAGCGGGTGCCCCGCACGCCGATCGCTCAGTTGGGTTCTATATCCAGCTCTTCGCGGGTGGCGGCGATGAGTTCGCGCTCGGCCGCCCGGACCTCACCGAGCAACTGGTTCTTGTGGTCACGGGCGGCGCGGATCTCCTCGGCCGGTGCGTCCTGCAGTTTCTTGCGCTGGAGGGTGAGCGCGGCCAGCAACGCGTCGGAGAGGGTATCGGCCAGTCGGCGCCACTGTTTGTAGTGGTGGTCCGAGCCGACCAGGCGCAGTACATTCGCGCGCTCCGAGCCGTCCTCCAGATCGTGGATCAGATCGCCGATGAGCTCGTCGGTCCACTCCTCGTCCCGCCGCAGCGCCTGGCAGAGCCGGCCGGACATACTCAACGTATCGGCGATCGCGGCGACCACGGTGCCGCGGCGCCAGTTCTCACCGGCCTGCCCGAGCGCCACCGCGTGCGCGGACTCGACCTGGTGATGAGCGGCGTCGAGCTGCAGCCGAGTCGTGTCGACCTGGCGTTTGGCGCTGTCGTTCTGTTGCTGGGCGGCCGCGGCCAGGGTGCGCTGGGCGCGCTCGTCGGCGGCGGCGATCGCATCCCGGTTCGTCCGGTTGTTGACCATTACCGCGATCACCGCCACGCCGCCGAGGACGAGCGAACCGAGCAGCGGCAGCCACGACTGCCACCAAGCCGGGGAACTCTGAACGACTTCGATCACCTGGGGATCCACGGCGCCCATCATGGCACCGTCGGCGCGAGTGGGCGCGACGGCCGTCACAATTGGGTGATCAGCGCGGCGAACTACTGGATATCTTGCCGGATAACAGGATTCATGCTACGGAAGCGATGTGTAAGTGGTCGCTCGGACCGGGTGTGAGCGGGCGTTTTCACGATGCGACGGGTGGCGGGTATGCTGCTCGGCGGAGGATTCGCCTAGTGGCCTATGGCGCTCGCCTGGAACGCGGGTTGGGTTAACAGCCCTCGCGGGTTCGAATCCCGCATCCTCCGCCACCGAATCCGCCGGTAGCATTCCCGCTACCGGCGGATTCGTGTTCATCCGCGCAGTTGGTCGAGCACTTTGCGGACCTGGTCCGTGCAGATCCGGTCGACCGTCGACCGGTCCACCGCACCGTCGTAGGTGATGTACATGTTGACCTTGACCGAGACATTGCTGTCCTTGGCCGCGACCGTGTAGTCCAGGGTCTGGAACGACGAGTAGTCGTTGATCTGGGCCGAGTAGTAGGCGTCCTCGCCCAGCCCGGTCACCGCGCCGGAGGAGTAATCCGTGCCGGTGGTGGCGGTATCGGATTTCTTCCAGTCGTCGTAGCCGTACGAGCCGTACTCACTGTCGAACGTGACGTCGAGGGCGAGCCGGGCACTGTTGGAGTCGGTGCCCTCATTGCTGACCTGGCAGTTCAGCGAGCCGCCGCCGTAACTGGCCGGGGCGTCCTCCTGGTGGGTGGTCTCGTCGCGATCGGTGGCCCACTGATCCAGCACGGAGGCGTCGACGAGGTCACAGGCGTTGGTGACGTTCTCCATGCCGTAGTCGCCGTCCGTCCCCTCGGAGCCCGAGTCGGAGTTCACCAGGGCGATCCCCCCGATCCCGCAGACCAGCAGGATCACGAACAGCACCACACCGACCACGATCAGTGCGGTGTTGTTCTTCGACCGCGAACGGGTGGCCGCCGCGGCTCCGTACCCGGTGGGGCTTCCGAACGCGGACGGGCCGGACTGCCACCCGGGGCCGGGGGCCGGATACTGCGGCTGTCCACCGGCATATTGCTGACCGCTCGGATACTGCTGCTGCCCGCCCGGAGGCTGCTGTCCGCCGGAGTATTGCTGCTGCTGGCCACTCGAGTAGGGCTGCTGGCCACTCGGGTAAGGCTGCTGGCCGCTCGAGTAGGACTGTTGCCCGCTCGAGTAAGGCTGTTGCCCGCTCGAGTAAGGCTGTTGCCCGCTGGAGTACGGCGGGGCCGCCGCGTGCGGGTTCTGATCGCTGGGGAACTGCGCGGTGGCGTTCGGATTCACCATCGTCGGATCCGCGCCCGGTGCGTTGCCCGGCCCCGGTTCACCGGCCCCGCCGCCCGGTGTCTCCCACCACTTCGTCTGCTCCGCGCGTTCGTGCTCCGGCGGATTCTCCTTGGTCATCCTCGCCATCCCCTCGTGTGGTGAGGGAATATCCCCCGCCGACTCAGAAGAATGGTAGCGAGCACGGGGCCTGCTCGTACCCGGCCCGGCGGGAGCGGTATCGGGCCCCTGCGGCGCGCAGTTCGGGTAGCCGCTACACTGGCCGACGGATCCCGCGCGGCGCGCATCCTGTGAACTCCCCCAGGGCCGGAAGGCAGCAAGGGTCAACGGGCTCTGCCGGGTGCGCGGGGTCCCCTTATTCGGGGGTCGTGCGATATGCGGTCGGCCGTCCATGGATCGGACGGCATCGAGCACCTGCAGTGATATGAGCCCACTCGGGTTTCGAGGCGTATTTCCTCTCTCGGCGGGTCCGCTCGGTGGTGCTGCGGAGCGAGTGGGAGCGCGGTCGACCGATCGTGGACCGGCCGGTATCCAGCGCTCGCGACAAAACGGGACTCCGAGTCGTCGAGGCGAACCTCCGGCTCATCTTCTGTTCTCGGGTGGTTCGCCTCTGTGGTCGGGAATCATGAGCCCTGCCGCGGAGCGGGCCGGTGCGCGCAGAATCCGAACACCTCCCGGTGGCAGCGGCGGCCCGGGTAACGTGGCCCGGGGCGGCCGGAACCAGCGGCCGTCTGTAAGAGAGCACCCACCAGGTAGTTGGAAAGGCTGTCCACGATGCCCCGGCAAACGCAGATCGGTTTGATGAGTCCTGAGGAACTCACCGCCGAGCACGAACTCCAGTCCGCGAACTACGCGACGCTGCAGGCTGCTCAGCTGACCCTCGATCTGACCCGGGGTAAGCCCTCGCCGGAACAACTCGCCCTGTCCTCGGCACTGCTGTCGCTGCCCGGCGACGGTGATTTCCGCGACGGCACCGGTACCGACTGCCGCAACTACGGTGGACTGCACGGGCTTCCGGAGCTACGGGCCATCTTCGGCGAGCTGCTCGGTATCGGCGTCGACAATCTGATCGCCGGCAACAACGCCAGTCTGGAGTTGATGCACGACACCATCGTCTTCGCGACCCTGTTCGGGCTGCCCGACTCGCCGCGGCGGTGGGCCGATGAGCCCACCGTGAAATTCCTGTGTCCCAGCCCCGGTTACGACCGGCATTTCGCGATCACCGAATCGCTGGGCTTCGAGATGATTCCCGTGCCGATGCGGCACAACGGACCCGACACCCGGGTCATCGCCGAACTACTGGCCGACGACCCGCAGATCAAGGGCCTGTGGGCGGTGCCGAACTATTCGAACCCGACCGGTGTCGTCTTCTCCGAAGAGGTGGCGCGCGAACTGGTTTCGATGCCCGCCGCGGCGCCGGACTTCCGGTTGTTCTGGGACAACGCCTACGCGGTGCACCCGCTGACCGATACGGCGGCGCCGGTGCTCGACGTGTTGTCGCTGGCCGCGGCGGCCGGAAATCCGCACCGGCCGTTGGTTTTCGCCTCGACCTCCAAGATCACCTTCGCCGGCGCCGGGGTCAGCTTCTTCGGCGCCTCGACCGAGAACCTGAACTGGTATCTGAGCCATGCCGGGAAGAAGAGCATCGGCCCGGACAAGATCAACCAGCTGCGTCACCTGCGCTTCTTCACCGATGCCGCCGGGGTGCGGGCGCATATGCAGAAGCATCGCGCGATCCTGGCACCCAAGTTCGCCCTCGTCCTGCGAATCCTCGAGGAGCGGCTGGGCGCCTCGAAGGTCGCGTCCTGGACCGAGCCGAAGGGCGGCTACTTCATCAGCCTCGATGTGCTCGAGGGCACCGCGGCCCGGGTGATCGAGCTGGCGAAGAACGCGGGAATCGCCCTGACCGCTGCCGGTTCGGCCTTCCCGTACAAGAAGGACGCCGAGGACAAGAACATCCGGATCGCCCCCAGTTTCCCGGCGCTGCCGGAGCTCGAGCAGGCCATGGACGGCCTGGCGACCTGCGTGCTGCTGGCAGCGACCGAGAAACTGCTGAAGTAGGAGCCGGAAGGCGCGGGGTCAGGCGGGTTTGCGGACGTGTACGGCGAACATGGTCACCGAGAGGTGGATATCACCGGCCGCCGCACCCCGGGCCAGATCGGCGAGTAGTTTCTCGCGTTCGGCCTCGGTGATCACCCGCCGGGCGACCGCCATGGCGGAGACCCGGCTGACCAGCGCCCCGGCTCCGACCGAACGGTCCTGGATCAGGGCCTGCGACCCGGTGCTCACCACCTCCAGCCCGGCCGCGGTCAGCAGACCCGCCAGCCTGCGGCCCGAGTAGGGGTTGGTCGTCGCGGAGACGAGAGTGTCCACGACCTCGCGAACCACGCGATGCTCACCGGGGTGCACGATCGCCGACCCCCAGTCGGCATCCATCACCACGGCCCGGCCCCCCGGACGCAGTACGCGGGCGATCTCACGCGCGGCCCGGGCGGGTGCGGTCAGATGCTGGAACACACGTTCGCACAGGACGGCGTCGAAGGTGCCGGACCCGAACGGGATGCCGTAGGCGTCCCCGGAGTGGAAGGTGGCCGACGAGCGTGCCTCGGCGGCGCGCGCGACGGCCGCGGCCAGCAGGTTCGGATCGGGCTCCACACCCGCCGCCGAACCGGTGGGCCCCACCGCGTCGGCGAAGGTGATGACCTCCGATCCGGTGCCGGAGCCGATATCGACCGCGTGCTCACCCGGCTGCAGCGCCAGGGCCTCGTGTGCCCAGTCGCGTAGCCGGGTGAGGCCCGGAAGGGTGGCCTGTAGATCGCGGATATCGACCAGCTGGTCCTGGCCCGCGGCATCGAAACGGTCGGGGCGTAACCCGAAACTGTTCATGGGTCCGTGTCCATCCAGTGTGGTGGGTGGCTTTGTCGCCGTGTCTGGCATGGGGGCGAGCCTAGCGGAGAACGGCGCGGTGTCCGTGGGATCATCGCTGGTAGTCCAGAGTGAGGAGCAGGGCATGGCCAAGTTGTGTCTGGCGCAGGAACCGGAGGCCGACGAGCTGCTCTCGGAGAGTTCGCTGGCGCTGCTGATCGGGATGCTCCTGGACCAGCAGTACCCGTTGGAGCACGCTTTCCGGGGTCCCAAGAAGCTGGCCGACCGGATGGGCGGACTGGATATCCACGCGATCGCCACCGCGGATCAGGCGGAGTTCGAAGAGCTGGCCGCGACGCCGCCCGCGATCCACCGCTACGGCCGCTCCATGGCCCGGCGGATCCAGGACCTCGCGCGTTACGTGATCGAACACTACGACGGGGATGTGGCCGCGATCTGGACCGCCGGCGACCCCGACGGCAAAGAAGTACTGAAGCGGTTGAAGGCGCTGCCCGGGTACGGCGACCAGAAGGCCCGGATATTCCTGGCGCTGCTCGGTAAGCAGCTGGGGGTGCGCCCGGCCGGGTGGGAGGCGGCCGCCGGGGATTATTCCGAGCCGGATTCGCGGCGCTCGGCGGCCGATATCGTCGATGGGGAAACCCTGCTGGAGGTGCGCGCCTTCAAGAAGCAGATGAAGGCGGCGGCCGCGCGGAAGTAACCCGCTGGCTTTCCGGAGGGCGCGCGGTCAGCCTATCCGCGCCAGGCGGGTGAGTTCGGCGGCCAGATCGGATTCGCCGACCGGGGTGAGCGCCAGGTGGCTGCCCGCGGCCAGCAGATAGCGGCCGTCACCGGTGAAATCCAGCCAGGTGCGGTGGACCGGTGGCGGTGACATCGGATCCTCCGGGGCCACAGCGACCGTGAGGAACCCCCGCGCGTCGATGGGCCGGTGCAGGATCTCGCGCAGCCGTTCGGCCCGGCCCGGCTGTGGCCGGCCCGGGTCCGGGCACAGGACGGCCTCCCGTGGTTCGCGCATTGCGGGAAGGGTTCCGGGGCCGGCCGGGCCGAGGGCGGTGGCGAGATGCTTACCGATATTCCGGGCGTGACAGGCCGTGACGCTCACCTGCCCGGAATACGCGCGGATCACCGCACCCCAGTTCCCGAAGGCGACGGCGAGCGCGAGGATGGGGTCGGGGCGGCGCCGGTCGCCGTCGAATTCGTCGCCGAAAACGGTGACCCTCGTGACATCGGTGCGGGCGAGAAAGCGAAGCGTACCGGTGAGATCGGCATCGCCGTTGGGCGGAAACCGGGAGTCCAGCGCCAGCGCGGCCCACGCGCTCTCGGTGGTGACGGTGGCGCGGGGAGCCAGGTCGATCGGGTGGGGCCGCCGGTCGAGCCCGGTCTCGGTCTGCCAGATATGACCGAACTCGTCCGGCGTGAACACCCAGTTCATCAGCGGTTCCCGTCACCCGGTCGGGTTCTGTCCGGTTCCTCGGTCCCGGTGTACTCACCGAAGACCGGCGGGACGGTGGGCGGTACAGCGGTCAGCTCTTCGTTCGGCGCGTGTAGATAGTCCGGGCTGCTGCGCTCGCGATCAGGTGCGCGCCACGGTACCGGGCCCGGGGCCGCCGGAAGTGGGAATCCGCCCGGTCGCACCGTACGGGTCCAGGGGTGCTCGGATCGCTCGGTCACCGCCGGGTCGGCCCCGGCACCTGTGGGACCCGATGATTCCCGTGCCGCTTCGGTGATCGGCCGGGAGGAGACCGAACGGGCTATCGGTTCGAACTGGCCGGGTCGCTGGGCGGCGCCGGCACCGGAATCGGTGGGGAAGGACTGGCGGGTGTGTGGTGCCGATGAGTCGACCGGCCCCGGCCGGTGGCCGCCGACCGGTGCGGCGGTATCGGTGCGGCCGGCCGTTTCCGCGGGACTCCACCCGGTGGGCGCGGGCGGTCGGGGCGGTATCGCTGCGGGCGCGGGGCTCGGCTCGCTTCGGTCCGGGCCGCCGATCGGCTGTGGTGCCGGGATCGGTGCCCGGGGCGGACCGGTGATCCCGCCGAGGTCCGCGGCGGGCGCAGTGGTTCGCACGGCCGGGGTGGTGGCGGTCGTCGCCGTCCCCGCCGAACCGGCGATGCCGCTTTCCGTCGGGGAGGACGGACCGCTCGCCGTCCGGGCGGCCGGCATTGCTGTGCTGGAGGGCGGTGTGGCTGTGCCGGCCGGCGGTGTAGCTGTGCTGGACGGCGGTGTAGCTGTGCTGGAGGGCGACGTGGCTGTGCCGGACGGCGGTGTGGCGGTATCGGAGGAAGGCACTCCGGTATCGGCAGGTGATGTCGGCGCGTCCGGAGCGTACGCCGCTGTATCGGGAGCCGGCGCCGGTGCACCGGGAGAAGACCCCGGCCTCGCGTGGCCGCCGGTGGGCTGTGGTGCTGCCACCGCCGGTGAATCATCGCTTGCGCCGCCGCGTACGGCGACGGGCGCTCCGGAACCCGGGCCCGGGCCACCCGGATCGGACCCTCTGGCCGGCCCGTTCGGTGCCGCGCCCGCCCCCGCCGCCGGTGGTGGTGGGGCGGCCGGGTCGGACGGCGTTCCGCCGGGCCGGGATTGCGGCGGAGTCGCGGGTGTGTCGGACCGTGCCGGTGCCCGCGCGAGGGGAGGTTTGTCGTCCGGAGCCCCGGCCGCCGGCGGGGCGAAACGGGGAACGGCGTCGCCGCTGGCCGGAATGGTCGGGTTGTAGCCGAAGGCCATGGCGTCCTGTGCCTGGGCCGTCAGGGCCGCCGCGGTGGTGTTGTAGGCTGTGCGCCGCCGCGCGCCGGTGGCCGCCTCGGCAGCCGGGTCCGGATCCGGCAGGTAGGGCGCCGGGGGTGGCGGAATCGCCGTGCGCACGGCTTCGGCGGCGGCGGAATCGGCCGACAACAACAGTTCGACGACGCGGCAGACGGCGACGGCGTGGTCCCCGGCCCGGACGAATGCGGCAGCGGCCTGTGCGGCTGCTACCGCCGCGAGCCCCGACCAGTCACCGGAGAGCCGGGTGAGGTCGCGGGCGAATTCGTCGAAGGCCGTCTCCACCGCGGTCGCGGTGTGTCCCCAGGTATCGGCGAGACGGCTCAGGTCGGCCGGCGCCAGGTGTTCGTGTGCCAGGTCCCAGATCTGCTGATGGGTGTACGCGCCGAATACTTCCCGGTCGGGTACGTAGGCCGGGTCCGTGCCCACCCCCGCGGTACCCGGCTGCCCCTGTTGCGCCACTGTCGGCCCCCTTGGTCGCGCGATCCGGGCGCACGCGCACCGGACCGCATGGTTTCAATTTGTCTGCACCCCTGCGTAATTGGACATACTGCCGCATGTCACGGCGTATTCGCCACCGTGCGGGCGAGGGCCGCGCTGTTGGCGGCGTCGGCCTCGAGGAAAAGCGCGGCGGCCGCCAGATACGCGGCTTTGTGGCACAGCACTGCCTGTTCGAAGGCGCTGAGGACGTCCAGGTACTCCTGACCCTTCGCCGCGAAACCTCGCGTCAGCGCCCGGCCCGACGGCAACTCCGGAAACCCCCGCACGTCGGTGAGGGCGGCCGCGCCGCCCGCGCCTGCCGTAATCGCTCCGCGAGCCGGTCGCATGATTCGGCCAGACCGCGTGCGGCCGCCTCGGACATATGGAACTCGCCGGTCCGCGCCGCTTCGTACAGGCGGACGGCTGCCGATCGGCCCAGATCTGGTACGGGCATCGTCTTCCCCCTTCGGACTCCCCACCGTGCGCTCGGAGCATAGCAGCGGAAAATGGCGTGTACCAGGGTTTTCGTGGTGCGCCGGGCGCGTCTCGAGGGGGCGCGCCGTATCGACTCGCCCGGGTGCGCCGTTGTCCGCCGATATTCCCCGCCCACGTGCGGAAAATATTCTCCGGAAGTCTGCGGGGAATATTTCCCGGGCGTCGGCGGGGAATTACGGGGATTGCCGGCCGTGACCTTATTTCCCGGTTGATAACGGAGAATTCCATCGGGCTGCGTTTCGAATTCTCCCGGGTGACGCCGCGTCCGATACCACACCGCGGTGCGGCCGAGAATGACTGTGCACGAGGGGAAGTCGAGCGGGGCCGCGCCGAAAATATCGGGACGAGCAGGGCGAACACCCGGGCTCGCGAGACGAAGATCGCCGAAACCTTGGTGTTGTGCCCGGGGAGATGTTAATTTATTTGTTATGTCTACCAGCAGCGCCGACTCGCGGAAGGTCACCTATGTGACCGCCGCTCTGGGTCTGCGTCTGCCCCTCACCCGCGAGTTGTGTTGCCGCCGTTGCCGCGGTTGAGCGATTTGGATCTCCCAGCCGCCTCGTTGCAGTTGTAGGCATATCCCGTTTCGCGGGAGATATTCATCGAGGAAATTCATATGGCTGTCCGCACCGCCGAACGCACCGTGCCGCAGGCTTCCACTGTTCGTACCCGAGTTCCTCGTCCGGTCGTCGCCCCTGACCTGCGGTTATCGGACAATCCCGCCGCGGCCGTGCTCCGGGCCGCCACCACCGGCCCGGTGTTCCGGGACAAGACCGCACGGGCCACCGGGCTGAGCATCGCCACCGTCAATCGTCAGGTGTCCTCGCTGCTCACCGCCGGTCTGCTGCGTGAGCGGGCCGATCTGACCGCCTCCGGCGCGGTCGGGCGGCCCCGGGTGCCGTTCGAGGTCGACCACGACACCTTCGGAACCCTCGGTGTGCATATCGGCGCGGCGTCCACCCGGGTCGTGGTCTCGGATCTGCGCGGCCGGATCCTCGGCGGCCTCACCATCGCCACCCCGCAGACCGGCCAGGAGTTCGCGGTCAAGACGGTCGCGCACAGCGCGAAATCCTTTCTGCAGCGCTGGTACCGGCGCACCCCCTTATGGGTCGGCGTCGCGATCGGTGGCCGGGTGGATCCCGGCACCGGTATCGTCGACCATCCGAAACTGGGCTGGCAGGCCGCGCCGGTGGGTGCGGTGTTCAGTGAGGTGCTCGGTCTCCCGGTCACGATCGCCCCGCACGTCGAGGCCATGGCCGCTTCGGAACTCCTGTTACCGGGGGTGGGTCAGGACGCGGCGGAGGATGCCGGCCGGGCCCCGCACGGCAGCAGCCTCTACTTCTATGTCCGGGAGACCGCCGGTATCTCGGTGACCCTGGACGGCCGGGTGCACACGCCGAGCAACGGCCCGGGTTCGATCGCGCATCTGCCCACCGGCTCCGATGTCGAATGCTCGTGCGGCCGGCGCGGCTGCTTGGAGGCGACCGTCGGTGACCGTGGACTCCACGCGCGCGCCGTCGGACGGGGAATCATCCCCGCGCACAACGGCAAAGCCAGTTCGACAATCGCCGACCTCTACCGGGCGGCGGCGCGCGGTTCCGAACCGGCCCGCGAACTGCTGGCGGAACGGGCCACCGTGCTCGGCCGGACAGTAGCGCTGGTCCGGGACATGCTCAACCCCGATCGGGTGGTCCTCGGCGGGCAGGCGTTCACGACCTATCGTCCCGGGCTCGCGCATGTGGCGCGTGCCTTCAACGAATCCACGATGCTGCCGCCCACGGATATCCGGGTCACCGGGTACGCCTCGAAGGTGCAGGAGTTCGCGGCCGTCGTCACCTCGCTGAGCGCGCTGTACGCCGATCCGCTCGCCGCGCTGCGCCGCGTCACGGCATAGGGTCGGTGCCCCGATGGGCCCCGTGCGGTGACCGCCGCACGGGGCCCATCTGTTACTTCGCCGGGAACAGCGATTCGATCGCGGTGATGAAATACGGGAAGTGCACGGCGAACCGGTGCAGGTCCCGGTCGCCTTCGAAACCGCCGAACCAGTACAGCCCGGGATCGTGGTCGGCGGAGGGGTCGATATCGCGGAAGATGCGGACCCAGTTGTCGGCTCGGCTCCAGACCACCATGTAGGGCAGACCGCGGGAGAACACGAGTTCGCGGTCGCCGGGCGGGATCTGCCGGCTGGTGACCTGTTCCAGACCCCGCTGCAAGCCGCGGACCTGCGCGGTCAGCGTCCGGCCGAAGGCGGTGCGTACCGGGAGGAAGCGCTGGGCCGCGAGCAGCGCGCCACCGGCCAGTGCGATCGCCACACCCACCAGGGCGTGTCCGGCCAGCAGGGCGGCGAGGACGGTGACCGCGGCACCGAGGACGATCAGGCCGCCGCCCAGCCACAGCGGAATCCGGCGGCGCACGGGGTCGATGAAGGCGCCGCGGTCGACTGCGTCGGCGACCATGGCCCGGCGCAGCGGTTCGGTGGGCAGTCGGCCGGGCGCGGCGAGTTCGGCCATGGTGACCGCGTCGGTGCCGGGCGGCAGCAGCGCGTCGTAGACCGTACGCTCATAGCCGCGTAGCTGGTCGTCGGCCGGATTGACCCGGGCCAGCCGCCACTGGGTCTCGCCGATGCGCGCGATCCACAGATAGTTGCGGACCGCGAGATCCACCACCGTGGCGGCGATATCGGTCGGATCGGAATGACCGTCGAGCAGCACTCCGGCCTCACCCGGCAGGATGCCCGCCGGGGAGCTGAAATGGGTCCGCCCGCCACTGCGCACCAGCGGTTCCATCGGCTCGGCGGGCACGGATTGCCGCCGCACCCAGAAGATGTAGGCGGCCAGCGCCACGAGGGCGGCCACCAGCAGGCCGAACGCCACCAGTACGGGCCCGGTCACCGCGAAGGGTGAATCGCCGGGGCCGGTGATATCGGCGTTCGGCGGTACGGTCCCCGGCGGAATCTGCAGGGTCAGGTCGACCGATTCGCCCTTGCGCAGATTCGTCTGGTCCAGGTACATGACGCCGTCCGGCTCGATCCGCACCTGGGCGCAGGGCCGGGTGTTGCCGATCGGGCCCAGCAGGCACTCCACGATGCCCATCTCGAAACTGGGGCTGATGAGCGAGGCATGGATCTCGGCGAGATCGACATTGAGCACGCCGAACCAGCGGAAGACCTGACTGCCCTCGGCATCGCTGACCGTATTGCGCACCGAATAGCGGACGGTGGTCTCCCCGGGACCCGCGTCCACGGTGAACAGATCGTCGGCGATCGTCGCGCTGCCCGGGCCGCTGGTCTCGATATCGGTGACCGCGAACCGGCGTTCTGAGTCCTCGCTGATCTGCACCCGCAGCGGCAACGTCATGGTGAACCGTTCGCCGGGCGGAACCGTCACGCGCTCGGTCACTTCGAGGATGCCCTCGCGGTTCAGCGTCATATCCAGGTACAGGATCGAACCGGCCGGCTCCTGGGCCCGGGCGACCGGTGCGTTCGTCCCGAAAACGGCGAGTAATCCGGTCAGTGCGAGCAGCAGCGCCAGCGCGCCCCCCCGAAATGTGAGCATGACTCGTAACCATAGACAGCTTGCTATCCTGCGTCAGCGGCTGTTGGTGTTCGGAGAAGGCGAGGGGGTCCGGGGGAGTGTCACAACCACCTTACGGGCGCGGACCGGTACCGCCCGGCAGGCAGCCGATACCACCCGGTGGCCGGCCCCCGTACGGTCCCCGGCCCGGCGGACCGCCACGGCCGCCCTATCCGCCTCAGGGCGGGGGCTTTCCGCCCCAGGGTGGTGGTTATCCGCCGCCGCCCGGGCCCGGTTACCCTCCCGCGCAGGGGTATCCGCACCGGCCGCCGCCGGGCTATCCCCGGCAAGGCCCGATCTCCGGCTATCGCCCGATCGTCGCGCCGCCCATGCCGCCGCCGGTGCCCTACCGGGTGCCCAACGCACCGCGGCCACGGAGCCGGCGCAGCAGCGGCAGTACGTTACTGCTGGTGCTCGCGGTGATCCTGGTGCTGGTCGGCGCCCTCGTGCGGGGCGCGCTGAATTCCGACGGCCTGAAAGTTCTGGGCCCGCAGCCCGAGCACAGCTACGACACCGGAGAGACCGGTCCGGCCGAAACCGGATCCAATCCACTGCTCACCGACCCGGACGCGACGCTGATCCCCGCGAACTGCGAGTACGCGCAGTGGGGGGCCGATGAGGACACCGCCCGGGCGTTCTTCGAGAGTGCCGAGCAATGCCTGGAGGCGGCCTGGCAGCCGGTACTGGCGGACGCGGGGCTGCCGTTCGAGCCACCGACCGTGCTGGTATCGGCGGACACCGAGGGCATCACCACACCGTGTACCGGTTCGACCGACAACTTCGCCGCGTTCTACTGTCCGGCCAACCGGACCATCTATATGCCGGTCAGCCAGTTGCAGACCGACTACTATCACGACAACTGGGTGGTCTACCTGTCGGTGTTCGCCCACGAGTACGGGCATCACATCCAGAACATGTCCGGCATCCTGCTGGCCGCCAACAGCGCCCGGGTCGATGCCGGCGCGCGCAGTCCGGAGGGGCTCGAACTGTCGCGGCGAGTGGAGCTGCAGGCCAACTGTTTCGACGGGATGTATCTGATCTCCTCGGCCGACGGCGGCGCGCTCACCGACCAGCAGATGACCGATGCGCGAACCGATGCCGACCACCGCGGTGATCAGCACGGCGATATGCGCGATCACGGCGCTCCGGACAACGGCGGCCGCTGGTTCGGGCTGGGCGTCGAACACAATCTGACTGCGGAATGCAACACCTTCACCGCCTCGGCCGACGCGGTGAGTTGATCAGTCCGACCGACCCGGTCCGCGTATCCGCGAGCGGAGTTCCATCACCCACTGGGTCATTTCGGCGGGCGATTTGTCCGGGCCCATCAGTTCGGTGAGCACGTGCCCGAAACACGCCGCGTCCAGCACTCTTTCGGCGACAGTCATCGGATCACCCCAGGGGAGATAGGGTTTCGCCAGCAGGAGCGAGGCGATGCCGTGCGCTGCCGCCCACAGTTCGAGGACCAGTGGGGTGGGGTCCGCGCGGTCGATGAGGCCGTCGGACATGGCTTCTTCCACGGTCGCGGCGAAATACCGGAAGGCGCCACTGGTCAGCACCATGTCCACGGCGCCCTGATGGGTGGTCGGGATGGTGGCCAACCGGTACTGCTCGGGGTGGTCGAGGGCGAACCGTACGTAGGCGAGGCCGAGCCGGTGCAGGCGCAGCGCCGGCGGGTCCGCCGGATCGACCGCCGCCTGCATCGCGGTGTTCAGCGCTTCGAAGACCTCCGCCACCGCGGCCTCGATCAGCGCGTCCTTGTCCGCGAAGTGCCGATAGATGGAGGGCGCGCTCACCCCCACCACACCCGCGACCGCGCGGATCGATACGGCGCCGACATCGCCGGTGCGCTCCAGCAGTTCCCGGGTGGCCGTGATGATCTCCGCGCGCAGCCGGCTGCCGTACCCGCGTGGGGAGCGTGGCCGCCCGGTCATACGCGCACCGGCGGTTCGGCGGCGGTACCGCGCGCGTCCACGGGTTCCTCACTGAACCCGAACCGGTCGTGCAGCCGGGCCAGCGGTTTCGGTGCCCACCAGTTGAGCGGGCCCATCAGTTTCATCAGCGCCGGCACGAGCAGGGCCCGGATTAGTGTGGCGTCGGCGAGCACGGTCAGGGTCAAGCCGAGGCCCATCAGCTGGATGAACGACACCTTGGAGGTGGTGAGGGCGCCGATCACGATGGCCATCAGCACGGCCGCGGCGGTGAAGATACGCCCGGTGCGGGCCACTCCGACCGCGACGGCTTCGGTGTTGGCCTCCCGTGCCGACTCCGTGCCGCCGTACTCGGCTCGCCGGCGCAGCCATTCCTCCCGGATCCGCGACAGCAGGAACACCTCGTAGTCCATGGACAGCCCGAAGGCCAGGCAGAACATGAGGATCGGCATGGTCGGCACCAGATAGCCGACAGCGGTGAAGCCGAGCAACCCCTGCAGATGGCCGTCCTGGAAGATCCACACCATGGCGCCGAACGCGGCGGTCAGCGAGAGGGTGTTCAGCAGCAGCGCCTTCAGCGGCAGGATCAGGCTGCCGGTGAACAGGAACAGCACCACGAACGTGGACAGCACGATGAGCAGACCGGCCAGCGGCAGCCGCTCGGCCAGCGCGTCGAGTGAGTCCTCGTTCACTGCGGCGGAGCCGCCGAACAGGACCGGGGCCGGCGGGTCGACCGCCCGCAACGCGTCCAGCTGTTGTGCGCCGGCGGGGGAGAACGGGTCGACCGTGCTGTTGACGGTCAGGTAGGCGCCGGTGCTGTTCGTCATACCCGGCGGCGTGGGGGCGAGCCGGTTACCGGAGACGTACACGCCGGCGCTGGACAGCACTCCGGTGACATCGTCGATCTCGGACAGTCGCGCCGCGTAGTCGCCGACTCCGGCTTCGTCGCGGTAGTCGTCCAGCACGATCGTGGTGTTGCCCCCGGGATCGGCGCGCGGGAACTCCGCCCGGATCTCGTCGCCCACCTGCCGGCTGGCCGCCGAATCGGGCAGCACCCGTTCGTCGGGGTAGCCGAATTTCACCGAGAGGAACGGTGAGCCCAGCGCCAGCATGAGCGCCACGATCACCACGGAGACCGGGACCGCGGCCCGCATGACCCGTTTGACCAGGCGGTACCAGCCGGTCCGCTCCGGCACCATGGCACCCAGCGGCTCGGGTTCGCGGCCGAACAGACGCAGGATGGGCGCCCGCAGGTCGAGGGCGTCGACCCGGTGCCCGAGCAGCACCAGCGCGGCGGGCAGCACCACGATCGACGCGACAGCGGCCGCGATCACCACCGCGACGCCGGAGTAGGCGAACGAGCGCAGGAAGTACAGGTCGAACACCAGCATCGCCGACAGCGACAGCGCCACGGTGACCGCGGAGAACAGTACGGTGCGACCGGCGGTCTGCAGTGCGCGGACGGTGGCCGCGCGCGGGTCGCGACCGGCCGCGAGTTCTTCCCGGAAGCGGCTGACGATGAACAGGCTGTAGTCGATGGCCAGCGCCAGGCCCAGCGCGGTGGTCAGGTTCATCGCGTAGATGGAAACGTCGGTGAACAGGGTGAACAGTTTGAGGATGGCCAGCGTGGCGGCGATCGCGAACAGTCCGACCAGCAGCGGCAGCGAGGCCGCGATCAGGCTGCCGAAGACCAGGACGAGCACCACCAGGGTGAGCGGGATCGCCGCGGTCTCGGCGATGGCCAGGTCATGTGTGATCTGGTCGTTGACCTCGTGGAAGGTCGCCGCGGTGCCGCCGGCCCGGATGGTCACCCCGTCGGTCGTTCCGGTGACCTGCGCGCCGAGTTCGCCGGCGGCATTCTGGAACTGGGTCTCGTCGCCCGCGAGATTGACGGCGATGAGCCCGGATTCGCCGTCGGTGCTGCGCAGTACGCTCGCGACCGCCGGTGTCGGGGCGGTCCAGTACGACTGCACGCCGTCGGTGTCCGGGTGGGCGCGCACGATATCGATCACCTGGAGGGCGCGAGCCCGCACGTGGTCCGCGTCGACCCCGTCCGGCGATTCGACCAGGAGGATGTAGTTGGGCGCGGCGCCGTCGAAGTTGTCGGTGAGCTGCTGGGCGGCGCGAATGGATTCCGCGTCGGCGGAGACGAACCCGCCGGATTTCAACCCGGCGGCCGCGGTGGCGCCGAAGACCCCGCACAGCAGTGCGACCCCCAGTGCGCCGAGAAGTATCGCGCGCGGGAATCGGGTGGTGAACTGCGCGACGCGGATCAACATGCGGTGGCCCCCGAATCGGTAAGTTAGTGGCGTTAGCGTAACGCTGTTAACCCAAGGAGGGAAGAGGCCATTCGGACGGCGTGGTGGACGGGTACCCACGCCGGGTGCGCGCTGTCGGTCTCCGCCGGTAGCCTCTGGCCGTGGCTCTGTACCGGAAGTACCGACCGGCAACGTTCGCTGACGTGGTGGGCCAGGAGCATGTCACCGACCCGCTGTGTATCGCCCTCGACACCGGCCGGATCAGTCATGCCTATCTGTTCTCGGGTCCGCGCGGTTGCGGTAAGACCTCCTCGGCCCGAATCCTCGCCCGCTCGCTGAACTGCGTGCAGGGTCCCACCTCCACCCCCTGCGGCACCTGTGCCTCCTGCGTGTCCCTGGCTCCGGGCGGCGGCGGAAATCTCGACGTGATCGAACTGGACGCCGCCAGCCACGGTGGCGTCGACGACACTCGCGAACTACGCGACCGGGCCTTCTACGCGCCCGCCGAATCGCGCTACCGGGTGTTCATCGTCGACGAGGCGCATATGGTCACCACGGCCGGGTTCAACGCGCTGCTGAAGATCGTCGAGGAACCCCCGGCCCATCTGATCTTCGTCTTCGCCACCACCGAGCCGGACAAGGTGCTGCCGACCATCCGCTCGCGCACCCACCACTACCCCTTCCGGCTGCTGCCTCCCGCCACCATGCGCGGCCTGCTCGGCGGCATCTGCGAACAGGAGCAGGTGCCGGTGGAAGAAGCGGTGTACCCGTTGGTGATCCGCGCGGGTGGTGGCTCCCCGCGCGACAGCTTGAGCGTGCTCGACCAGTTGCTCGCCGGCGCCGAGTCCGAGGGCGTCACCTATTCGCGCGCCGTCGCACTGCTGGGGGTGACCGATGTGGCGCTGATCGACGACGCGGTCGACGCGCTGGCGGCCGGGGACGGCGCCGCCCTGTTCGGCACCGTCGACCGGGTGATGGAGGCCGGGCACGATCCGCGCCGGTTCGCGGTGGATCTGCTCGAGCGGTTGCGCGACCTGATCCTGCTACAAGCCGTACCCGATGCCACCGAGCGCGGACTCGTCGCCGCGCCCGCCGACCTGCTCGACCGGATGCGCGATCAGGCCGCCCGGCTCGGGCCGGCGGCCCTCACCCGCTACGCCGAGCTCCTGCACGCCGGACTGGGGGAGATGCGGGGAGCCACCGCGCCGCGGCTGCTGCTCGAGGTCGTCTGCTCCCGGATGCTGTTGCCCGCCGCGGACGAATCCGAGGCCGCGACCCTGCAGCGGCTGGAACAGCTGGAACGGCGGGTCGCCTCCGGAGCCGTCGCGGCCCCGGCCGCCCTGCCCGCGGGCGAACCGCCGGCACCGGGATCCGCCGAGGCGGCCCGGCCGCCCGCGCGTCCGGCCGCGTCGGATCCGTCTCGCCGCCGCGGGGCCGAAGCCCTGGCCGCGCTGCGGGAGTCCAGGTCCGGGCGCTCGCCGGAGCGCGCCCCGGCCGCCGAGTCGCCGACGGAGCCGGCACGTCCCCCGTCCGATCGAGGCGGCCCGGGCCAGGAGACATCCGCTCCGTCGCGGCCGGCGGATGCGGTCGGAGTGGATTCGGCCGGCCCGGAAGGCTCCGACGGCGGGAGTCGTGCGCATACCGCGGGTGCGGGAGCCCCGGCCGGACCCGCGGCGCCCGCCACACCGGACGAAGTCGCCGATATGGGCTCGGCCGGTGCTGCTGAGGGCGTGGCGCGCGATCCGGAATCGACTCCGTCCCCGGATCCGGCGCGTACGGAGACGGCGGCCCGGCCGGACCCGGCCACCGAGACCGCCGACCGCCCGGACCCGGCGCGGGCCGATAGCGCCACCGGCCCGGACCCGGCACGCGCCGAGACCGCCGCTCGGCCGCCGATGAGTGACTCGTTCGCCGGCGGCGACACGAGCTCCGGCCATGCCTCCGCGCCCGCGCCGGCCGGGCCCGGTGCCGATCCGGCGACCGGCCCGGCTGCCGAGGCGACCCCGGCCGATCCGGAGTTGCTGGCCGCCGTGGAGGCCGCGTGGCCGGAGATCAAGGTGAAGGTCAAGGAGTTCGGCCCGACGATCGGCGCGATGCTGACCTCGGGGGCGTCGGTGGCCGGGGTCCAGGATGGTGAGATCGTGCTGGCCCACCATGCCGCGCTGGTCCAGCGGCTTTCCCAGCCGCAGCCGTTGTCGGCGGTCCGCTCGGCGGTGAGCGCGGTACTCGGCCGGGAACATCCGGTCCGCTGGGTCGTCGCGGGCCAGCAGGTCTCGCGGGGCCCCGGTGGGCGTGAACGGGGCGGACGCCGGTCCGGTGACTCCGAGTCGGGTGATTCCGACGGCGGTCGCCGAGGCGGTCCGCAGCGCCCGGCGCCGAGCCGGCCCGGCGCGGAGTCGCCGGACGGACCACGCCGGGCAGACAGCGCCGAGGAGGCGCCCACCGGCCCCACCGGTGACGAGCAGGGCAGCGGTGCGCGGTCGGCCGGGAGTGCTCGCTCCGGTGCCGGTGATCCGGCTCGCCGGCCGCGTTTCTCGCGGCCGAGCCAGGCCAAGTCCGGGGCGGCGGCTGCCGCGGCGAGCCCCTACGACGACATCCCGCCCCCGGACTATCCGGATCTGCCCGACGATCCGGGTGATCACGGTTACACCCCGCACAGCGTGCCCGCGTCCACTCCGGAGGAGGAGCAGGAGATGCTGGCGGAGTCGGCGCAGCCGGTCGCGCCGGGCGATCGGCGCGACCCGGACGAGGTCGCGCTGCGGCTCCTGGCCAGTGAGCTGGGCGCCACCCCGTTGAACGGTTGACAAGCACCGTCTCCACCACGTTAAGTTAACCGGAGTTCGCATCCGGCGGTACTATGGGCGGGTAGCTGCGGACTTCGGCGAGACGAGGTTCTATGGTGGGCCGTGAGGTACGGGCTGCTCGGTACCTCCGAGGCGACCCGTGCCGTGGTTTGTACAGCGTATGCCCGCGCGGGTGACCGGCCCGTCAGTGCTGCTCAACTGAATACGGACGGTCGGTCGAACGGCCGGTCGGCGAGGTACTCGCGTCCGCTCCGCCTGGTGCGGGTGGGCGTATTCCTACGAAGGGACATTCCGATATGACCACAGAGGCCTACATTTACGAGGCCATCCGCACCCCGCGCGGCCGCAACAAGAAGGGGTCGCTGCATTCGGTCAAGCCGATCGACCTGACCACCGGCCTGGTGCAGGAGCTGCGCAACCGCTTCCCGAATCTCGACGAGGACCGGATCTCCGACCTCATCCTCGGTGTCGTCTCCCCGGTCGGTGACCAGGGCTCCGATATCGCCCGCACCACGGTGCTGACCGCCGGCCTGCCGCAGACCGTCGGCGGTGTGCAGGTCAACCGTTTCTGTGCCTCCGGCCTGGAAGCCGTGAACATGGCCGCGCAGAAGGTGCGCTCCGGCTTCGACGACCTGGTCCTGGCCGGCGGTGTCGAATCCATGTCCCGCGTGCCCATGGGCTCCGACGGTGGCGCCTGGATGCTCGACCCGGCCACCAACTACGACACCTACGTCGTACCGCAGGGCATCAGCGCCGACCTCATCGCCAGCATCGAGGGCTTCTCCCGGGAAGACGTCGACGCCTACGCGGTGCGCTCGCAGGATCTGGCCGCCAAGGCCACCACCGGCGGCTACTTCGCCAAGTCGATCGTCCCGGTCAAGGACATCAACGGCCTGACCGTGCTGGACCACGACGAGCACATGCGGCCCGGCACCACCCTGGAAGACCTGGCCAAGCTGAACCCGTCCTTCGCCGGCATCGGTGAGATGGGCGGCTTCGACGCGGTGGCGCTGCAGAAGTACCACTTCGTGGAGAAGATCGACCACGTCCACCACGGCGGCAACAGCTCCGGCATCGTCGACGGCGCCGCGCTGGTGCTGGTCGGCACCGAAGAGGCCGGTCAGGCCTCGGGCCTGACCCCGCGGGCCCGTATCGTCGCCACCGCCACCAGCGGCGCGGACAGCACCATCATGCTCACCGGACCCACCCCGGCTTCGCAGAAGGTACTGGCCAAGGCCGGGCTGACCGTCGACGACATCGACCTGTTCGAGATCAACGAAGCCTTCGCCTCGGTGGTGCTGAAGTTCCAGAAGGATCTGCAGATCCCGGACGAGAAGCTCAATGTCAACGGTGGCGCCATCGCCATGGGCCACCCGCTCGGCGCCACCGGCGCCATGATCACCGGCACCATGGTCGACGAGCTGGAGCGTCGTAACGCCCGCTACGCCCTGATCACGCTGTGCATCGGCGGCGGCATGGGTGTGGCCACCATCATCGAGCGCGTCTGACGCCCCCGACCCCTTATCTTCCCGAGGAGACAGAAAAACCGTGAGCGAAGCCAACATGATCGGTTGGGAGAAGGATTCGGACGGCATCGTCGTGCTGACGATGGACGACCCGAACCAGGGCGCCAACACCATGAACGACCTCTACAAGAAGTCGATGACCGCGACGGTCGATCGGCTCGAGGCCGAAAAGGACGACATCACCGGTGTCGTGCTGACCTCCGCGAAGAAGACCTTCTTCGCCGGCGGTGACCTGAAGAACATGATGCAGGTCGGACCGGACAACGGGCCCGAACTGATGGCCGAACTGACCGAGATCAAGTCGGCCCTGCGCCGCCTGGAGACCCTCGGCAAGCCGGTCGTGGCGGCCATCAACGGCGCCGCGCTCGGCGGTGGCCTCGAGATCGCGCTCGCCACCCACCACCGGATCGCGGCCGATGTTCCCGGCTCCCAGATCGGCCTGCCCGAGGCCACCCTGGGCCTGCTGCCCGCCGGCGGCGGCATCATCCGTACCGTGCGCATGCTCGGCCTGCAGAACGCGCTCATGGGCGTGCTGCTGCAGGGCCAGCGCAACAAGCCGGCCAAGGCCAAGGAGATCGGCCTGGTCGACGAGCTGGTCGGTTCGATCGAGGAACTGGTACCCGCCGCCAAGGCGTGGATCAAGGCCAACCCCGAGGGCGGCGTCCAGCCGTGGGACAAGAAGGGCTTCAAGATCCCCGGCGGCACCCCCGCCAGCCCGTCCTTCGCCGCGACCCTGCCGGCCTTCCCGGCCAACCTGCGCAAGCAGCTCAAGGGCGCCAATATGCCGGCTCCGCGCGCCATCATGGCCGCGGCGGTCGAGGGCTCGCAGGTCGATATCGACAACGCGTCGCTCATCGAATCGCGCTACTTCGTGCACCTGCTCACCGGGCCGGTCGCCAAGAACATGATCCAGGCGTTCTTCTTCGACCTGCAGACCATCAACAACGGTGGTTCGCGTCCCAAGGACGTGCCGAAGAAGGAGATCAAGAAGGTCGGCGTGCTCGGCGCGGGCATGATGGGCGCCGGTATCGCCTACGTATCGGCCAAGGCCGGGTACGAGGTCGTGCTCAAGGACGTCAGCATCGAGGCGGCCGAGCGCGGCAAGGGCTACTCGGAGAAGATCGAGGCCAAGGCGCTGTCCCGGGGCAAGACCACCGAGGAGAAGTCCAAGGCGCTGCTCGACCGGATCAAGCCGACCGCCGACGCGGCCGACTTCGCCGGTGTCGACTTCGTGATCGAAGCGGTCTTCGAGAGCACCGAACTCAAGCACAAGGTCTTCCAGGAGATCGAGGACATCGTCACCCCCGACGCGCTGCTCGGCTCCAACACCTCGACCCTGCCGATCACCGGCCTGGCCGAGGGCGTGAAACGCCAGGAAGACTTCATCGGCATCCACTTCTTCTCACCGGTCGACAAGATGCCGCTGGTGGAGATCATCAAGGGTGAGCGGACCTCCGACGAGGCCCTGGCCCGGGTGTTCGACTACACCCTCGCCATCAAGAAGACCCCGATCGTGGTCAACGACAGCCGCGGCTTCTTCACCTCCCGCGTGATCGGCACCTTCGTCAACGAGGCGATCGCCATGCTGGGCGAGGGCATCGAGCCCGCGACCATCGAGCAGGCCGGTTCGCAGGCGGGCTACCCGGCGCCGCCGCTGCAGCTGACCGACGAGCTCAATATGAAGCTCATGCAGAAGATCGCCCGGGAAACCGAAGCAGCCGCCAAGGCGGGCGACGCCGCCATGGGTACCGAACGGCACCCGGCCATCGACGTAGTCGACTACATGGTGGAGCAGGGGCGCCCGGGCCGCCTGGAGAAGGCCGGCTTCTACGAGTACGACGAGAACGGCAAGCGGCTCAACATCTGGCCGCAGCTGCGCGAGCACTTCAAGACCACCGCCGGTTTCGACGTGCCGCTGCAGGACCTGATCGACCGCATGCTGTTCGCCGAGGCCATCGAAACCCAGAAGTGTTTCGACGAAGGTGTTCTGGAATCCACCGCGGACGCCAATATCGGCTCCATCTTCGGTATCGGGTTCCCGGCCTGGACCGGTGGTGTCCATCAGTACATCGTCGGCTACCCCGGTGGTCAGGAGGCCTTCGTGGCCCGGGCCGACGAACTGGCGAAGAAGTACGGCAAGCGCTTCGAGGTTCCGGCTTCGCTGCGCAAGTAGGTCCGGCTGCCCCCGGACCGGGAGACCGGCCGGACGAGCACCATCCGGCGACCCGCCCCACGACACTGTGGGGCGGGTCGCTGTGTCTGCGGCGCCGCGGGGTCGAGGCCCCTTGTCTCGCCGTGTCGGCCCCGAGACTCGCGCTTCGCGCATGCGATGTGCGGTGGGCCGCCCATAGAAGGCGACCTTCGAGCACCTTCGGCCAACGGGCGAGACGGGCAACGACCATCGGAGGGTGTCTCACAACACTCGACGCATACGGGTTGCGTCGGCATTCGACGTCCGGAACGGATGCCGACTCGACCGCACGGTTGATCAGGCATCGGACCGCCTTCGCGCACGGTGGTGGATCTTCGGTGCCGAGTTCGGCGGGGCGTCCGAAGGGTCGGGACGGGCCTCGACTCATCGAGGTGTCGACTCCACGCATGCGACTGCGCGGAGGACCGGCCGGTGGGTTACGGGCTTCGAGGTGTGCGTTATGGCATCGGAACGAACCCGGAATGTGATCGCGCGGGGCGGTGTGGATACCCGGAAAGCTTGTGGAAGCCTTGGGATAATCGCGAGCTTCCCGCCCAGGTGGCGTCGGCGGGTCGCGGGATGGGACCGCTGTTCGAACGGTCGCGCGCCGCGCCGCGGGCGCCGTACGGGTGTGGGACCGGGCCTGCTAACAGGACACGCGAGCCCGACGAAACACCCATAGAGGTATCGGGCGCGCTACGTTGGAAGTGAGGACCGGAACGGCCGGCGCGGCGAAATTCGCCCCCGCAGCCGATTCGTTACGAGTGCGAGGTGGTGAGATGACCCCACGAACGCGTTCGGGCCCCGGGGGCCGCGAATCGGATAACGCCTACGCCGCTGCCGACGCCGCCGGTCCGCCGGATATTGCTGCTCCCGAAATGTCCGCGGTGGAGCGGGATGCCGAATCCGCCGAGCCCGGTGCGGAATCGGCGGGCCCCGGTGCCGCGCGGAGTGCGACGCCCGAGCCCACGATGGGTGTCGCCACCCCCGCGGAGGCCGACCCGCGGGAAGCGGAGCGGACAGCCGAGGAACTGGCGGCCCTCGGGTTCACCGAAGCCCACGAGATCGGCCGCGGCGGCTTCGGGGTCGTGTACCGGTGTGTGCAGCGGGCCCTGGACCGTGTGGTCGCGGTGAAAGTGCTCTCCTCCGATCTCGACCCTGAGAGCCGGGAGCGTTTCCTGCGGGAGGAACACGCCATGGGCAGGCTGTCGGGACATCCCAATATCGTCGACATCCTGCAGGTCGATGTGACCGCCAGCGGGCTGCCGTTCATCGTGATGCCGTTCGCCACGCACGGGTCGCTGGAACGGCTCATCCACGAGACGGGTCCGCTGAGCTGGGCCGATACCCTTCGGGTCGGGGTGAAACTGGCGGGTGCCATAGAAAGCGCGCATCGCACGCGGATCCTGCACCGGGATGTGAAGCCGGCCAATGTGCTGCTCAGCTCCTACGGTGAGCCGCAGCTCACCGATTTCGGGATCGCCCGGATGCCGGGTGGTTTCCAGACGTCCAGCAGCCAGATCACCGGTTCCCCCGCGTTCACCGCTCCCGAAGTCCTCAAGGGCGCCGAACCCACCGTCCGCTCGGATGTGTACGGGCTCGGCGCGACCCTTTTCGCCCTGCTCACCGGCCATGCCGCGTTCGAGCGGCAGGCCGGGGAACGGGTGGTCGCGCAATTCCTCCGCATCACCACCCAACCGGTGCCGGATCTGCGGGAGCAGGACATTCCCGCCGATGTGGCCGCGGTGATCGAACAGGCCATGGCCCAGGAACCGGAGCAACGGCCGGATTCCGCCTACGAGTTCGGCGAGATGCTGCGGGCGGTACAGGTCGCTCACGACCAGGTACCCGACGAGATGGCGCTGCTGGACCCGGAGGTCACGGCGGTCGACGCCGTGCCGCCCGCCCACGACCGGGCGCCCGCGGTGACCGCGCGGCGCAGTTGGCCGCTGCTGCCGCCGACCCTCGCGGGTCGCAAGGAAACGGACGCCGCGCCGAGCCCGTTCGGTACCCCCGGCGCACGCAAGCGCGGGCCCGCAGCGGGCCCGCGCAGCAGCGCATCCGGTCGTCTCGGCACCTCCGCGCTGGAACGTTCGCCGTCCACGCTGCCGCCGAGCCCGGCCACCAAGTTCCGCCCGCCCACCCCGCCCCGGGAACCGGTGCGCCGGCCGCGGCTGCTGGACATCCTGCGCGAAGGGGTCGGCCGCCGGCTCACCGTGATCCACGCGCCCGCCGGTTTCGGTAAGAGTGTGCTGGCCGCGCAGTGGCGCGACGAACTCGCCGCACTCGATCTCCCGGTCGCCTGGATAGGCATCGACAGCCGGGACGACAACGAGGTCTGGTTCCTGGCCCATCTGATCGAGGCCGTGAACCGGGTCCGGCCCGAGATCGGTACCGGGCTGTGCCAGATGCTCGAGGAGCGCCCGGCCGATACCGTCGCGTTCGCGATCTCGAGCCTGATCGACGAACTGCACACCAGCGGGAAACCGGTGGTCGTGATCATCGACGACTGGCACCGTCTCACCGATCCGGGCGCTCTGCGGGTGCTGTCCGCGCTGCTGGACAGCGGCTGCCATCATCTGCGCTTCGTGGTGACCAGCCGGGACCCTTCCGACCTGCCGATGGGCCGGATGCGGATGAACGACGAGCTGGCGCAGATAGATTCCGAGCAATTGCGCCTGACCCGCGGTGAGGTCGGCGAGATACTGGTGCGCCGCAACGGGTTCGCGCTCGACTCCGGCCAGCTCGACCGGGTGTACGCTGCCACCGACGGCTGGCCCGCCGCGATCCAGCTGATCAGCCTGGCGCTGCGCGACGACCCGAACCCCGCCGAGCTGCTGAACCGTATGTCCGAAGGTGAGCACGGTATCCGCGAGTACCTCGCCGAGAACGTGCTGGACACGCTGGAACCGGAGATGCTGGATTTCCTGTCCGATCTCGCGGTGGTCGAGCACGCGAACGGGTCCCTGGCCACCGCTGTCACCGATAACGACGAGGCCCCGCGTCTACTCGAGCAGGCGGAGCGGCGGGAACTGTTCGTGCGCCGCACCGACGAGGATCCCGAGTGGTACCGGATGCAGCCGCTGTTCGCCGAATACCTGCGGGCGCGGCTGGAACGGACTCGGCCGGGCCGGGTGAAGGCGCTGCACCGGCGGGCCGCGCGCTGGTTCGCCGAACGCCAGCTGTTGCGCCGGGCGGTGGATCATTCGCTGGCCGGTACCGACTTCAAAACCGCGCTCGACCTGCTGGAGAGCGGCGGGATGGACCTGATCGACGGCTCGCGGGTGGCGACGCTGCTCGGGTCGGTCTCGAAGCTGCCGATGCAGCAGGTGGCGTCGCGGTCGAAGCTGCTGATGGCGGTGGCGCGCGCGAATGTGAACCTGCAGCAGTCCACCGCGGCGCGCTCGGCCCTGAACCGGCTGTCCAATGTGCTGTCCCGGAGTCCGGAAGACGACACCGAGGTACGCACCCAGCGCTGCCAGGCCGCGGTGCTCGCGGCCTCGGACGAGATCTCCCACGACCGCACCGCCGGTGTGCTCGAGCAGGTCGCCGAATCACTGGAGCATCCCGACGAGCTTCCGGCGTGGACGGTGGCGACGGCGGCGAATATCAGTGCCTATGTCCGGCTCTGTGAATTCGACTACCCGGCCGCGGCGGCCATGCTGGAGTGGGCGCGGCCGTACCAGGAGCGGTCCCGCGAACCGCTCGGTGAGATCTTCGCCTGGTGCGGCCGCGGACTCCTCGCCTACGAACAGCTCGATATCCCGGCCTCGCTGAGCGCCTATCAGCAGGCCTACAAAACAGCGCAGACCCGGTCCGGGCCACGCTCACACGGTGCGCGGGCGGTCGCCGGACTGCTCGGCGAACTGGAATACCGGCGCGGTGATCTGCGCGCCGCCGAGGAGCTGTTCGACGAGAGCTATCAGCTGGTCGCGCGGATCGGCCCGATCGAATCACTGATCGCCACCATTGTGACCGGGGCCCGGGTGAAGGCGCTGCGCGGCGACATCACAGCGGCGGCGGTGCGGCTGGCCGAGGGGGCGCGGATCGCCGCGGATCACCAGCTGTCCCGGCTGGCCGCCCATATCCGGGCCGAGCAGATCCGGCTGGGCATAGTGCAACCGGGCCCGGGCGATCGGCCGGAAGCCGCGGACAGCACCGCGCGTCGCCTGGCGAAAGTCACCGGGCAAGGCCGTGATTCCGGTTCCGACGGCGCGCCGACCGTGTTGAATATCGAAGCCGGGGAGGTCACCGTCATCCGCGCCCTGCTCGAATCCGGAGACCGGCAGGAGCACGAGCGCGCCGCCCGCCATGCTCGTGCGCTCTACGGGCGCACCGTCGAACAACGGCGGCCCCGAGCCCAACTCGATATGTCCTTGCTGCTCGCCGAATGCCTGGCCACCGCGGGCTGGGTCGGCGAATCGGCGGCTCTGCTGGCGCCGGTGATGTCCACCTGCGCCGAACTCGGCTGGACCCGGCCGCTACTGGATGCCGGGCCGGCGGTACGCGAGATCCTGCGCGTGGTGCGCGACGATCTGCCGGTCACCACGCCGGACGGAACGGACACGGTCCGCACGCTGGGTGAGATCCGTGTCCCGATCCGCTTCCTCGACGAACTGCTCAGCTGAACAGCCGGTTACGGCTGCCACCAGGGGCGCAGCGGCACCTCGGGCTGTCCGGACGGCCCGAGCTTCACGCCGAGCACCTGATGCAGCTGGACGACATTGCGTTCGAAACCGAGCCGGCTACCCGCCATGTACAGGCCCCACACCTTGGCGGTGCCCTCGCCGGCCTCTGCCACGCACGCATCCCAGTTGGCGACCAGGTTCTTGCACCACTCGGCGAGAGTCAGCGCGTAGTGTTCGCGAAGATTCTCCTCGTGCAGTACCTCCAGACCCACATTCTGGATATCGCTGATGATGCGGCCGGAGCCGATGAGCTCGCCGTCGGGGAACACGTACCGGTCGATGAAATCGCCCGCCTTGGTGGTGCGGGTGTTGTCCGGCCGGGTGATGCAGTGGTTCAGGAACAGGCCGCCCGCACGCAGCTTGCTCTGGATGAACCGGAAATAGTACGGGTAGTTCTGGACACCGATGTGCTCGGTCAGTCCGATCGAGGACACCGCGTCGAACTCGTTCTCGGTGACGTCGCGGTAATCGGAGTGGCGAACCTCGGCCAGCTCACCGAGACCTTCCTCGGCGATCTTCTGCTGCGCCCAGGCGGCCTGTTCGGCCGAGAGCGTGGCACCGATGACCCGGACCCCGCGCTTGGCGGCGTAGCGGACCATGCCGCCCCATCCGCAGCCGATATCGAGAAGGCGATCGCCTTCCTTCAACCGCAGTTTCTCGAAGACCAGCCGGTACTTGTTCTCCTGTGCCTGCTCCAGCGTCCAATCCCGCTCGCCGTAGCACGCACAGGTGTAGGTCATAGACGGGCCGAGCACGTACTCGTAGAACGTGTTCGAGACGTCGTAGTGGTGGTGGATGACCTCGGCGTCGCGGGCCTTGGAATGCCGCAAGCCCTCCAGGGCGATCCGACGCCAGCGTGGCAGCGTCTCCTGGGGAGGCGGCGGCACCGGGCGCAGCCGCTCCCAGCCCAGCGAGCGGGCGATCGCCACCAGCGACAATGCCGACGGACGTTTGAATTTCAGGTCCGTCATGGCGGCGAGGATGGCGTACGGGTCGCCGGGGTGCACTCCGGCCGCGTCCATATCGCCGGAGATGTAGGCGCGGGCCAGACCGAGATCACCGGGTGCGTTGGCGAGGTAGTTGATTCCGCGCGGGTTGCGGATATCGAGTGCGAATTCGGAATCCACCGGTCCGGTGGTGCTGCCGTCGTAAGCGGTCAGCTTGATGGGAACATCGCCGTCGACCAAGGTCTCGACGACTTCGGCGATGCTGAGCCGGGTGCCCAGATCCGCGAAAGCATCGGATCTATCCTTGAATGTCGTCATCTGCGTTGCACCGCCTTCGAGTACAGATCCAGCAGTCGCTGGCCGGGATCGTAGCGTTTCTTCAATGCTTTGTAACTTTCACCGCCGTAAAGGGCGGCAAATTCCTCGGGCTCGTAAAAAGAGTCCGAGTACAGGGATTTGTGTCCGTCGAATTCGGTGACGGTTTTCTCGATGGCACGGTTCGCCGCACCATCCGACTGGCCGGGCGATTTGGGAACCGCCGACCAGAAGCCGATATTCACATAGGTGCGACCGGGTCGCAGCGGGTACAGCGGCCAGGGGCGTTCGCTGTCGGGAGTGCCGGAATCGCGCAGCCGCAGCGGGCACAACCAGAGGGGTTCGATGGGGATCTCGCGCAGGAACCACTCCACGAAATCCGCGGTGCGCTCTACCGGGACCTCGACGTCCTGCACTACGCGCTCCTGGGGCGGCTCGCCTTTCCGCGCGGCCAGCTTGTCACCGATGTTGTAGCGGTGATCGAGTGCGACCAGCTTCCAGTAGAAACTGCTGCGCCGATAGCGTTTCGGCCAGAAACGTCGGATCCTCGGGTTCTGCGTCCCGAAGGCGCGCGAGCACCAGAACCAGTCGGTGTCCCACCGCCAGAGATAGTCGTGGATGGTCAGCCGGTCGCGCTTGGGCGCCGGGCCGTCGTGCTGGATGGAGCGGTAGTAGATGTCCATACCGGTGTAGTCGCTGACCGGGCCCGGCTCATCGGTCTGCCGGCCCAGCGTCAGGTAGCTCTCCCCGGCGCTGAACACGACCCCGTCCAGATAGTCGACCCGTTCACCGTCGTAGCCGCGGTCCAGTACGACCCGGTCCAGGACCGATTCCAGTTCTCGCAGATCGTGGAACCGCAGATGGCGCAACTCGACATACGGCAGTACCTGTTCGAGCTCGATCTTCAGCCGGGTGGTGTAGCCGAGCGTGCCGTAGGAGTTCGGGAAACCGCGGAAGAGTTCGGCATCCGCCCCGTCCGGGCCGATGGTGACGATCTCGCCGGCCCCGGTCAGCACCTCCATCTCCAGCACCGATTCGTGCGGCAGGCCGTTGCGGAAGGAGGTCGATTCGATCCCGAGTCCGGTCACCGCGCCACCCAGAGTGATGGTCTTGAGCTGCGGCACCACCAGCGGTGCCAGGCCGTAGGGCAGCGTGGCCGCCACCAGCTCCTCGTAGGTCGTCATGCCCGCGACCTCGGCCGTCTTCGCATCCGGATCGACCTCGATCACCCGGGTGAGACCCGAGACGTCCAGGCCCGGTGCCGTGTTCTTCGTCCGGGCCCGGAAGAGATTCGACGTCTTCTTGGCCAGTCGCACGTCGGCGTCGGCCGGGATGGCGCGATAGCTCGCGAGCAGGCGATCGACACCTGCCCGATATGCGGCGAACCCGGATTCATATGCGGCCGGACTGTGGCCGGCCTTCCCCAACAGACTCATTGCCACGTCTAGACGCTAGTCCTACTCGGTCGCGAGCGGCCACAGCGGGGGGATTGTCGGTGGCGAAATGTCACATATCCGTTGCACCGTGTTCGAAGAATTGTTCACCGGGGTTGACCGCTATTCCTGAATTGTCGGTATTCGTACGGACTCGAGCGCGAAGAGAAAAGTACCGCGTACCGGGATGTTCAGGGGAGTTGCTTGTGAGGGATGAGGGTTGAACGCGACCACGTCGGTGAGGAAGCACGCTCATTTGCGGAGAGGTGGGCGCGCGTGTGCGACGGAGCGGGGAAGGGCTGAGGCCCGTCTCGACGTTTCGGCCTCGAAGCGCATGCGCCGCAGGCGCGAGTCCCGGGGCCGAAACGGCGAGGCATGAGGTGGGGCCCTCGACCCCGCGCGCGCCGACGCGTCATAAACACAGCAGGATGGGGCTGTCACAACACATCCCGATAAGGAGTTCACCGTGGGACAGGTCAAAGCCGGCAGTTCGATCGAGGTCGCCGCAGACCCGCAGCGCGCGCTGGCGGCGGTCACCGATTACACGGAGGTGCGCCCGAAGATCCTGTCGGCGCACTACCGCGACTACAAGGTGGTCGAGGGCGGCCAGGGCGACGGCACCGTCGCCGAATGGACGTTGCAGGCCACCGAGAAACGAGTGCGCAATATCCGCGCGCAGGTCTCGGTCGCCGACAATGTCGTCACGGAGAAGGACGCCAATTCCTCGCTCGTCAACACCTGGACCGTCGCCCCGGCCGGGACGGGTTCGACGGTCACCCTGGAGACCACCTGGCAGGGCGCCGGCGGGGTCAAGGGCATCTTCGAGGGCATTTTCGCACCGCTGGGCCTGCGGAAGATCCAGGCCGAGGTGCTGGCGAACCTGAAGGGCGAACTCGCCTGATCCGGTGACACCCGGCCGGATCGGCCGGTCGCCGGGAGCGGAAGGGGATCCGCACCCGGTGACCGCCGCTCCGGCGCGTGTCAGGGGAGGGCGGCGATATCGAACAGGTTGCGCTCGGGGTCGGCGAGCGTCGTCCACTTGATCCCGGATTCGCCGAAGTCGCCGATATGTTTCGCGCCCAGGGCGAGGGCCCGCTGGATCTCGGCGGACAGATCGGTCGCCAGCAGATCCAGGTGGATCGAGTTCTTGCCCGGTGTCCGATCGGGCACCTGCACGAACATGAGTGGCGGGGTCATTCCCGTCTCGCGTCCCACGGTCGCGAAGAATTCGGTGGCTTCGGCGTCCACCGGATGGTCGAGCAGTTGTGCGTAGAAGTTCGCCAGTTCGGCGGCGTTGTCGCAGTCGTAGGTGGTGCAGGCGATGGTCGGTGCCATGGTGTGGTCCTGTTCTCGAACGAGTCGGATTCCTGCATCATCGGTCAGCCCACCGACAATTCTTCCTCAGGCGAGGACGAACGACAGCAGTACCGGGGTCCGGGAGGTGCCACGCCACCAGGAATAGCCGAGCCACACACCGGGCACGACCTCCCGGATCTCGTCGTAGACCTGCGGCGTGATCGCCGGTGTGTAGTCGAGCACCCAGGTGGGTTCGCCGTCCTCCCGGGACGGAGCCAGGTAGACCTCGGCGGGCCAGCCCTCGATATCCGCGCCGGTGACCCGGTTGATCAACGTACCGCCCTCGGGGCCCGTGTCGAAGGTTTTGCCGAGCCAGAACGTGGGCGCGACGAGTTGGACGACCGAGCTGGAGGTCACCCAGCCGTTCTTCACCCCGGACGGTACCGCCCCGGCCTGTGCGGCCAGGTAGATCTCGGCGTGCTGCCGGGCGGTACAGCGCGCGCGTAAGGAGTCGATGGTGACGGCCGGTGCGGCGGGATCGATGACGCAGCCGTTGCCGTGGTCGGTTATCGCGTGGGGGTCGGCTTCGGCGGTCGCCGCGCGGAACACGCCGGATACCATGATGAGCGCACCCAGCAAATATCCCTTGGACACAGTTTGCTCCAGTAACAATCAGAATTTCGGCGCGGCGCAATCGCACCGGCGAACTCGATCTTAGGGCGGCGTCGGGTGGCGGCGGAATCGGCGGCCGAGGCGGTCTAGGCTGAATTGTGACCCGTCCGTAGAGAGGAATCCCGTGCAGCCCGATGGTCAGTTCGATATGCAGCAGTTGCTCCAGCAGGCCCAGCAGATGCAGGAGCAGGTGATGGCCGCGCAGGCCGAGATCGCCGCGGCCGAAGTGGACGGTCAGGCCGGCAACGGCTTGGTCCGCGTGACGATCAAGGCGACCGGCGAGGTGCAGTCGCTGACGATCGATCCCCAGGCGGTCGATCCCGAAGATGTGGAAACCCTGCAGGACCTGGTGATCGGCGCCATCAACGACGCCATGGCCAATGCCCAGCAGCTGGCGGCCGAACGACTCGGGCCACTGGCCGGCGGCGCACCGGGTCTGCCCGGCTTCTGATCGCGGCGGGGAATCGCGGTGTACGAGGGTCCGGTTCAGGATCTCATCGACGAACTGGGGAAACTCCCGGGCGTCGGTCCCAAGAGCGCGCAGCGGATCGCCTTCCATCTGCTCCAGGTGGAACCGCCCGAACTCGACCGGTTGCAGGCGGTACTGCAGAAGATTCGCGACGGTGTGCGCTTCTGCGCGCAATGCGGCACGGTCGCCGACGGCGAACTGTGCCGGATCTGCGCCGACCCGCGCCGCGACCGCAGCATGATCTGTGTGGTCGAGGAACCCAAGGATGTGCCGGCGATCGAACGGACCCGGGAGTTCCGGGGCCGCTATCACGTGCTGGGTGGTGCGCTCGACCCGCTGAGCGGGGTGGGCCCCGAAGAGCTGCGGATCCGGGAACTGCTGACCCGGATCGGCAGCCAGGACGACGGGGTGGATGTCACCGAGGTGATCATCGCCACCGATCCGAACACAGAGGGTGAGGCGACCGCGACCTATCTGGTACGGATGCTGCGCGATTTTCCCGGACTCACCGTCACCCGGCTCGCGTCCGGCCTGCCCATGGGCGGCGACCTGGAGTTCGCCGACGAACTGACCCTGGGCCGGGCGTTCTCGGGCCGCCGCGCGCTGTGAGAACCGCCGCGACCGAGGTCGCGGCGGTCACAACCGCAACGGCTCCCAACTGAGCTCGTCGAGCCGGGTGCGATCGTCGCGCGCCCAGTCCCAGATGAGCGCGGCCACCGCATCCGGCCCGGAGACGTGCGTGGCGAAATGCCGGTCGGACCCCCCGTCCCGATACTCCAGGGTGAAATCGTCGGCGGAGTCCCGGTAGGTCTGGATGTAGGTCTCCGGCGCGCGCTCCACGATCGGGTACGGGTTGGGCTCGATGAGCTCGTGCACCCACAGGGTGGCCAGGGCTTCGGTCAGATACGGGAACTCCCCCGCCCCGCCGTGGGTCACCGTCACCGGGATACTCCCGGCGGGGTCGACCAACCAGATCAGCTGCGGATCGTAGATCGCGTAGCCCCGCGGTGTCGCCAGCTGGAACAACAGCTCCCGGACGAAACCGATCGAGTCGTAGGGGCTGGCCACGGGAAGCACGGCTCCGGTCGATGTGCCCTCCAGTGGCGTGACGCTCAGGAAGCCGTCCTCCGCGGGTAGCTCCGCGTTGCGCGCGTCGAGTTCGGCCGCGATGGCCGTGATCTCCGCTGTCGCGGGCAGCCCCTGCTGCGAGGTGAGATACGCGTCGACCTCCGCGGGAGTGGAGGCGACACCGGACGGCAACAGCACATGGTCGTAACTCACCAGGGGAGTTTATTGTCCTGCCCGGGGACGCGCAGACCCCGGGCTCCAGGCGCTCTCAGGCGCGCAAGCGCTCACGACGGAGTTGGTCGACTTCGGGGAGGTCCAGCGGGGGCAGGGAGTCCACGCCGAGGGCGCGGCACAGCAGGTAGTCGGCGAGTTCGGGATTGCGGGCCAGGGCGGGGCCGTGCATGTAGGTGCCCAGGACCGAACCCTGCACCACGCCTTCGAGCCCGTCGCCGACGCCGTTGCCGATACCGCGGGTCACCCGGGCGAGGCCGGTGGCGTCCGGGCCCAGGGTGGTGCCGCCGCGATGGTTCTCGAATCCGGTGAGTAGTGCGGACAGCCCGGTGAGCAGCGGGTTCGTCATCACCTCGCCGATCGCGCGGGTCTGCTGCGGCGAAGTGGTGGCGTCCAGCAGGCCGACGCCTTCCACCCGTTCGCCGCTCGAGGTCTCGTACCACCGGCCGAGGACCTGGATCGCCGCGCAGATCGCCAGCACCGGGGCGCCGCGCCCGGCTGCGTTCTGCAGTCCGGGGTAACGCTGCAGGTGGCGGGTGGCCAGGCGCTGGGCGGAGTCCTCGGCGCCCCCGAGGGTGTAGATGTCCAGTGAGTCCGGTACCGGGTCGGGCAGGGTGATTTCCACGATTTCGGCGTCGATCTCGCGCAGCCGCAGCCGCTGCCGTAGGACCAGCGCGTTGCCGCCGTCACCGTAGGTGCCCATCACATCGGGCAGCACCAGGCCGATGCGTACTGTCGAATCACTCATCGGTTCCGCTCCTGGAGGTCACGGTTGAGATCGCGGAACGCGGTGTAGTTGGCGAGAACTTCGACCGGGCCCGCCGGGCAGGACGCGATGGCGCGGACAGGGTCCGCGACGGTGGTGTGGGCGACCCCGGCGTAGGTGAGGCGCACCGCGAGGTCGGTGGCGCGCTCCCCGGCCGCGACGACGTGGACGTCCTCGAAATGCTCGAACCGTACATCCCAGAGCCAGGACAGGTCCTCGCCGTCGGGTACCTGACCGTTCACCGCGATCACCAGCCCCGAGGCGCTGTGGTCGATCATGGACAGCGCCTCCTGCCAGCCGGCCGGGTTCTTGGCCAGCAGCAGCCGGGCGGCGTGTTCGCCGACCTGGACGGTGCGGTAGCGGCCGGCGATCTCCCGCACGGTGCCGGTGGCGGCGCAGGCCTGTTCCGTATCGGCGCCCAGCGCCACCGCCGCGGCCACCGCCTGCGCCGCGTTGCCCCGGTTCGCCCGGCCGGGCAGCGCCGGCCGCAGTGGTAGCCGGACGCCGTCGGGGCCGCAGAGCTTATCGCCGTCCAGCCACCAATCCGGTTGCGGGCGAGCGAAATCGGTTCCGGTGCTGTACCAGTGGGTGCCCTCCCACAGGATCGGTTCCCCACTGCGCGGACAGCTGGTGGCGTCCATCGCCCAACCGCCGCCGGCGGCGACCCACACCACATTCGGATGGTCGTAGGCGATGGAGGTGACCAGTACGTCGTCGCAGTTGGCGATGACGACCGTGTCCGGGTGCCGGGCCAGACCCGAGCGCAGCCGGCGTTCGATCATATTGATCTCGCCGACCCGGTCCAGCTGATCGCGGCTGAGGTTCAGCAGTACGACCGCCTCCGGTTCGAGGGCATCGGTGACGTGCGGAAGATGCAGTTCGTCCACTTCGATCGCGGCCAGCCGCGCGTCCCGGTGGACATTGAGCGCCGAGACGATCCCGGCGTCCATATTCGCGCCGTCGGCCTGGGTGGCGACCTCGCCCAGCGTGCTCAGCGCCGCGGTGGTCATCCGGGTGGTGGTCGATTTGCCGTTGGTGCCGGTGACCAGCACGGTACGCCGCCCACGGCCGAGCTGCTTCATGATCTGCGGGTCGATCTTCAGCGCGAGCAGCCCGCCGATCATCGACCCGTTGCCACGGCCCGCCTTGCGCGAGGCCCATGCTGCCGCGCCGGCCACCCCGAGGGCCAGCCGCCCCCGCACCGATATCTCTGCCACGCCGCGCAGTCTAATGACCCCTCGCGCCCGGCCTCGCGCGGCGCGGGGCAGTTCACACCACAGTGACATATCCTCGCCGGCGCCCGGCCGAGCGGCCCCGGCGGGAGAATACCGGGAAAGGCCGATCAGGCTGCTCGGCGAGCGTGGCCGGACAGGGACGCGGCAGTTGCGGACTGCGACCGACCGGGCAACGGCTTCAGAACTGGATATCGAATGCGTTCGGCCGTCCGGCCGCGTACGCGTCGGCGTCGGCGCGGCGCAGGGGTTCGAGTTCCGGGGCTCGCCAGAGTGTGTAGGTCGTGCAGCGGGGCGCGTCCGAACCGGTGACCTCCAGCAGCGCGTTCACCGCCGCCCGGGCGGATTCGTTGGCGCCCTCCATGGTGGCCAGGTCGATATTCGTGCGCACGTAATCGCCCGCCAGGTAGAGGTTCTCGACACCGCCGTGCGGTTCGGGCCGCAGCTCCCACGACCCCGCGGTGTTGATCAGCAACGGGTCGGCGTTCGCGTTTTCCCGGCGCTCGGCGTTCCAGGTGATTCCCGGGTCGAGGAACCACGAGTGCAGGTCGGCGTCACCCAGCACCTGATCGCGGTCGTTGAGGTGTGCGAGGATCTGTGCCCAGGTCTCCTTGGCGACCTCCTCGTGTGTGCATTCCTTGGCGGTCTTGCCGAAGAGGATGCCGGGAGTGTTCCAATCGGAGATGTCCACCGACAGGCAGTCGACCACCGTTCCGTCGCCGTACCGGTCCAGTTTGCGCGACCACAATGCGTTCTGCGCGATGGAGGTGAGCGACCAGGGCGAATCGATATAGGCGGCGTGGCCGCTGCCGAGATCGGGCCGGCGTCGCAGGTAGAACTGGATACCGCTCATCCAGTCGGTGAACAGCCGGCTCATCGATGCCAGCTGCGGCCAGGCGGACAGGATGTCGGCGTTCCACAGATCCCGGGCGCGTTCGGCGGGCAGTGCCACGACGAAGTGGTCCGCCGTCACGGTCTCGGCGGCCCCGGAACCGGTGACGATCCGGGCGCCGGTGACGCGCCGGTCCCGGACCTCGAGCCCCCGCACTTCGGCGCCGACTTCGAATCGCACGCCCAGTTCGCGCAGCCGCGCGACCCAGGGGTCGATCCACACGATATTGGTGGGGCCGTTGAGCACCCGGTCCAGATCGCCGTCGTGGCCGATCTGCATCGGGTTGCCCAGGAACTGTTCACCCATCGACCCGATGGTGCGCACACTGGCCAGCTCGTCCTTGGCCGCGACCAGCAGGCTGGTGAGAGTGCGCGAGACCAGCGCGCGGAACTCGTGCGACCGTGCGTGGGCGCCCACGAAATCCGACCAGGACGTGTGCTCCCACTGGCCGAAGCGCCGCGCGTCGCAACTGGTGTTGAAGACCAGCAGCCGGTTGGCGAAGAACAAGCCCTCGGCCGGCGTCATCTTCAGTGTGGTGGAGATGACCGAGGCCAGGCTTTCCCGCATGCCTTCGGGCGATGCGGCGTCCACGCGGCCGAAACCCAGTGGCGCGCGGATATCGTCGGCGTCGGCCCGGGCGAATCGGGCGTCGGGTACGCCGACCAGGTTGTCCCAGACTCCGTTCGCGTTCCCGCCGTAAGGAATCCGCCGCATTGTATCGGGAATGTGCTGGTAGAAGCCGGGAAAGAAGCGGAAGCCGTGTTCGCCGGGCAGGTCCGGCCGGCCCTCGGTCCCGGTGCCCGGTACCGGCATGCTGCGTGCCTTGCCGCCGAGCGCCCGGCGTTCGTACACGGTCACCTCGAAGCCGCGTTCGGCGAGTTCGTGGGCCGCGGTGAGCCCGGCGACACCGCCGCCCAGTACGGCGACCCGTGCGGCGGGCCGGGCGCGGGCGGTAGCTCCGGGTAGCGCGGCTACGGTCGCCGCCCCGAGACCCGCGGCCGCAGTGGCGCGGAGCACACTTCGCCGGCTGTACGCGCCCACCCCGGCAGATCGACCTGGAACCTTCGCGGCACCCGACGCGGGCCACCGTTGCTCTGCCATGTTGTCTACTGCTGCCTAACCCGGGGGAGCTGTCTCGATCGGGCCAACTCTAAACGGAATCCGGCCGCGCCGGTGCACCGACCGCGCGATCGATACGGCGCCGTCTCATCTGACGGCGGGTTCCAGCGTCCTCGCCGCGCCTGGTTCCACCGTCGCGGGCGGGTCCGGCTCCGGCGGGGTCTTCCTCGCGCCGGCCGTCGCCGCGAAGGCTCCGGCGATCACGATCACCCCGCCGATCAGACTCGCGGGCTCCGGTGCCTCGTCCAGGAAGATCCACGCGGCGGTGAACCCGACCACCGGAACGAGCAGCGACAGCGGCGCGACACTACTCGCCGGATACCGGCTCAGGAGATATGTCCACAGGCCGGATCCGGCGATCGTGCCGAGCACCACGATGTAGACCAGGCCGGCCAGCGCGGGCCAGCCCTCCGCCGAGAAGGTGCCCGCCAGTGCCCGGACGCCGGTGGCCGGGCCTTCCCAGAGAACCGAGAGCGCGAACAGGGGCAGTACCGGTACGGCGGTGATCCACAGCGTGAGATGCAGCGGATTGGTGTCCGGCGCTTCCACGCCTGCCTGCCGCGCGCCGAGATTACCGAATGCCCAACCGAACCCGGCCGCCAGCGTGAGCAGCACGGGTAGCAGGGCGGCGTGCGCGAACTGGTTCCAGCCGATGACCGCCATCCCCGCGACCGCGACGGTGAGTCCGGCGATCTGCACCGGCCGCAACCGCTCCCGCAGCAGCAGCGCCCCGAGCACCACGGTGAACGGCGCCGAGGATTGCAGGACCAGCGACGCCAGGCCGGTGGGCATGCCCACCCGCATCGCGGTGAACAGGAACGCGAACTGCAGTATCCCGAAGCCCGTCCCGTACAGCAGGAGCCAGCGCATCCGGACGGTGGGACGTGGGATGAAGAGCAGCGCCGGTACCGCGATCACCGCGAACCGCAGTGCGGCGAAGAAGAACGGCGGCAGATGGTCGAGGCCCACGCGGATGGCGAGGAAGTTGAGACCCCACAGGAGAATCACGGTCAGGGCGAGTATGCGGTCACGCGAGGTCACAGAGTAATCATGGGATGTATCAACCTTTGAGCACAAACGAATTGTTATGTATCAATGATTTAGTATTGCTTAATGGTTGGTGCGCACTCCTCGCTGTCGGTGGAACGGCTCCGTATCCTGCGCGAATTCGCCGACCGCGGCACGATCGGCGCGGTCGCCGCGGCCCTGTCCATGACTCCGTCGGCAGTGTCACAACAACTCAAAGTGCTGACCAGGGAGACGGGCGTCGCGCTGCTCGAACCGAGCGGCCGCCGGGTCCGCCTCACCGACGCCGGGCATGCCCTGGTGGTCCGGGCCGACGAGGTACTCGCCGCACTCGAGCGCGCCGTCGCGGAAATGGCGCACTATCGCGGATCCCCGCGCGGGCAGGGTCGGGTGGGAGTCTTCCCCTCCGGCGGTGCGCTGCTGCTGCCCCATGTACTGCCCGCCATGGCCGGCAGCGGGGTCGATATCGTGGCCGGTGACGAGGATGTGCCCCCGCACGAGACACCCGGTCTGCTCGCCGACTACGACATCGTCCTGACCCATCGCGACGAACGCGCCGCACCGGTCTCCGGGCCGCGGGTGAGCTCCCGGGTGCTCATGCGCGAACCCATCGATGTCCTGGTGGCACCCGACCATCCGCTGGCCGGAAAGGACGCGGTGGCGGCCGAGGAACTGGCCGAGGAGGCCTGGTTGAGCGTGCGCGGCGGGTTCCCGTCGACGACGTGCTGCGGTCGATCGCCACGATAACCGGCGTGGAACCACGGATCGTGCAGCGCCTGAACGATTTCCGGATGATCGAGACACTGGTCGGCGCCGGATACGGCGTCGCGCTCATGCCCCGCTACGTCGTCACCCACCCGGGGTTGTCCCAGCTACGACTGTCCGGTGTCCGCGCGGCCCGCCTCTACGACCTGGTCACCAGGCCGCGGGCCGAGAACCGTCCCGCCATCGCGGCGGTACTGGACTCGTTCGCGGCGGCGGCCCGGCGGGTCACCGCCGAACCGCCGCCCGCTGTCGATCAGTAGCGGTTGCCGTACGGGTAACCGTCCACATTGGCGAAATCGTCGGCGACCATCGCGGCGAGCTCCAGCAGGGCCTGCCGGGTCGGTTTGCTCACCAGTTCCAGATCGATTTCGGCGCCCTCGGCGAGATGGTCGTCGAAGGGCACCACCTGGACCGCCCGGGTGCGGTCCAGGAACAACCGGCGCAGATGGTCCAGGTTCACCGAGGTGGAGCCGCGCCGGGACGCGTTGACCACCACCACGGTCTGCTGCACCAGATGCGAATAGCCGTGGTAGTCCAGCCAGTCCAGGGTGGCCGAGGCGCTGCGCGCGCCGTCGATGGCGGGGGAGGTCACCAAAACCAGCGAACTCGCCATATCGAGCACCCCGGACATCGCCGAATGCATCAGTCCGGTACCGCAGTCGGTGAGGATGATGTTGTAGAACGACTGCAGGATCCCGATCGCGCGCCGGTAGTCGGCCTCGCTGAACGCTTCCGATACCGCCGGGTCCTGCTCGCTGGCCAGCACCTCCAGCCGACTCGGTGACTGCGAGGTGTGCGCCCGCACATCCGAGTAGCGGGTGATGTTCTGGTCCTCCAGCAGGTTGCGCACGGTGGAGCGGGTCTGGCGCGGTACCCGGTGGGCAAGGGTGCCCAGGTCGGGGTTCGCGTCGATCGCGATCACCCGGTCGCCCCGCAAGGACGCGAAGGTGGCGCCGAGACCGACAGTGGTGGTGGTCTTACCGACCCCGCCCTTGAGCGAGAGGATCGCGATCCGGAAATCGCCGTAGACCGGCGCGTTCACCCGGCTCACCAGGTCCCGGTGGACGACATCGGAGGCCGACTCGCCCGGATTGATCGCACCCCGCGACACCTTGTGCACCGCCCGCCGCCAACCGCTGCGCGGCGCCTTACGGGCTCGTTTCAGCAGGTTGAGGTCGTTGACCGAATTACCGAGCTGGCCCGGTTCGGGTATCTGCCGCGGCGCGAACTGCTGCTGACCGTGCTGCACCGGCTGGCCGGGCTGCTGGAACTGCTGCTGGGGCGGCTGCTGCGGGGCGGTCGGCCGGCCGGGATCGCCCCACGCGGCAGGCTGGAACTGCCCGGTCGGCGGATTGTGCGCGGCCGGGGGCTGCGGCGGCTGGTACTGCGGCTGCGGTACGGGTGGCGGCGCGGCCGGCATCGGTGGCGGGGCCCAGCTGTAGATCGGGCCGCCCGGTTCGCTCTCCGGCGCGGGCGGGGGACCCGGCTGCGGCGCGGACGGTGGTGCGTAGCCGCCGGTGGGCTGGGGAGAGGAAGCGTACGGTGGCTGTTCCGGCGCCGGCTGCCCCGGATAGAGGTTCGGATCCTGTTGCGGATACTGACCGGTCGGCGGACCGGAGGGCGCGAAGGAGTCCGGCGGGTTCTGCCCCGGCCCGGGCTGGAACTGGCCCGGGGCCTGCTGTGGGAACTGCCCGCTGCCGTAATCGGTGTTCGGAGCTTGGAACCGGCCGGCGTCCGGCTGTGGGAATTGCCCGCTGCCGTGTCCGCCCTCCGGGGCCTGGAACTGGCCCGGTTGCGGGAATTGCCCGCTGCTGAAATCGGTGTTCGGAGCTTGGAACTGGCCCGGGCCCGGTTGCGGGAATTGCCCGCTGCTGAAATCGGTATTCGGGGCCTGGAACTGGCCGGCGTCGGGGGCTGTGAACCCAGCCGCGCCCGTCGGGAATTGGCCGGCGTCGGGTTGTGGGAATTGTCCGCTGCCGTATCCGGTGTTCGGGGCCTGGAAATGACCGGGGCCGGCCTGCGTGGGGTCCGCGCCGGGCCCGATGCTCGCCGGCTGGAAATCGTTCGGGTCCGGCTGCGGGAACTGTGGCGTGCCGGGGCCCGGGAACTGCTCCGGGGCAGGCGCACTGAAAGCCCCGCCGGGCACCGGCGGGGCGAACTGGTCGAACGGGGCGTTCCCGTAGAGGGCGCCGCCGTCGGCCGATGCCGGTGGCGCGAACCCGTTGCCGTCGGACAACAGCGGGGTGCCCGGTTCGGCGGGGCCCGCCGTCGGGAAATCGTCTTCGGCGCTGCCGTCACCCGATACCGGATGCTCGGAACCGGTGGTGGTGGCGGCTTCCGGGTCGCCCGCGGGACCCGGTTCCGCGGACTTCTCCGGAGTATCGGTTCCCGCGGCCGGATCGGCTTCCCCGGAACCGGTTTCCGCGGTCGGATCGGCTTCCCCCGGCCCGGTTTCCGCGGGTGGCGCTTCGGAAGACACCTGCTCCGCGGGCTCGTCCGAGTCGGTACGCGGCTCCGGTTCTTTTTCTGCCGGATCCTCGGGCGGCACCGCATCCGAGTCGCCGCCGCGGCCGGTGGTATCCACCGGTTGACTCGAGGGCCAGGGCTGGGAAGTCGGATCGTGTTCGTCAGTAGTCACAGTTCCCCCATCTGCTCGGGATTTTCGAGCAGAGAGCTCGGCGGCGTGGAGTCCGGAGCCAACGCTAGCAGGTACGCGAAGGTTCGCATGCCGGACGGTTTACCACCGATGAGGCCGCCGTCACCGGTACGGGTGACGGCGGCCTGAACAGTGAGTGTGGGTTACTGCTTCTGGGCGGCCCGGTTGACGGCCGAGACCACCGCACGCAGCGAAGCGGTCGTGATGGAGGTAGCGATACCGACACCCCAGACGACGCGGTCGCCGATCGCGCACTCCACATACGCCGCGGCCTGGGCGTCGTCGCCGGCGGACAGCGCGTGCTCGGAATAGTCGAGCACCTCCACCTCGTACCCGACCGCGGCGATGGCGTCGACGAAGGCCGCGAGCGGGCCGTTGCCGCTACCGGTGACCTCTTGCTCGACGCCGTCCACCTTGACCGCCGCGGTGATGCGGTCGGTCCCGCCGTCGGTCTCGGCGGCGGTGACTTTCTGGCGCATCCGCTCCAGCGGCCGGATCGGGGTCAGGTACTCGTCGGCGAAGGCGTCCCACATCTCCTTGGGGGTGATCTCACCACCCTCGCCGTCGGTGATCTGCTGAATGGCCTGCGAGAACTCGATCTGCAGCCGGCGCGGCAGGGCCAGCCCGTGATCGGTCTTCATGATGTAGGCCACGCCGCCCTTGCCGGACTGCGAATTGACCCGGATGACCGCCTCGTAGGTGCGCCCCACATCCTTCGGGTCGATCGGCAGGTAGGGCACCTCCCAGGAGATGTCGTCCACATCGGAGCCGGCCGCGTCCGCGCTCGCCTTCATGGCATCCAGGCCCTTGTTGATCGCGTCCTGGTGGCTGCCGGAGAACGCGGTGTAGACCAGATCGCCGCCGTAGGGGTGGCGCTCGTGCACCGGGAGCTGGTTGCAGTACTCCACCGTGCGACGGATCTCGTCGATATCGGAGAAGTTGATCTGCGGGTCGACACCCTGGGAGAACATGTTCATGCCCAGGGTCACCAGGCAGACGTTGCCGGTGCGCTCACCGTTACCGAACAGGCAGCCCTCGATGCGGTCGGCGCCGGCCTGGTAGCCCAGTTCCGCGGCCGCGACCGCGGTGCCCCGGTCGTTGTGCGGGTGCAGCGACAGCACGATCGAATCGCGCCGCGCCAGGTTGCGGTGCATCCACTCGATGGAATCGGCGTACACATTCGGTGTCGCCATCTCGACGGTGGCCGGCAGGTTGATGATCAGCGGCTTGTCCGGGGTCGGGGCGATGATCTCCGAGACCGCGTCACAGACCTGCTTGGCGTACTCCAGTTCGGTGCCGGTGTAGGACTCCGGGCTGTACTCGTAACGCCAGTTCGTGTCCGGGTAGCGCTTCTCGGTCTCCAGGCACAGCCGGGCGGCGTCGGTGGCGATCTTCTGCACGGCGTCGCGGTCGGCGCGGAACACCACCCGGCGCTGCAGGATGGAGGTGGAGTTGTAGAAGTGCACGATCACGTTCGCCGCGCCGGAGCACGCCTCGAAGGTGCGCTCGATCAGCTCGGGACGGCACTGGGTGAGCACCTGGATGGTGACGTCGTCGGGGATGGCGCCGTCCTCGATGATCTCCCGGACGAAATCGAAATCCGTCTGGCTGGCGGACGGGAAGCCCACCTCGATCTCCTTGTAACCCATCCGCACCAGCAGATCGAACATCCGGCGCTTGCGGGCGGGGCTCATCGGATCGATCAGCGCCTGATTACCGTCGCGCAGATCGACGGCGCACCAGGCGGGTGCTCGGTCGATCACCTTGTCCGGCCAGGTGCGGTCCGGCAGCGTGACCGGCTCGACTTCCTCGGCGAACGGACGGTAGCGGAAGACGGGCAGGGACGAGTTCTTCTGCTTGTTCCACGCGGGCTGGTCGCCGGGCGCGGGTTTGGCGGGCGCGGTGATGGTGCGCGTGCCGGATACGAAGGCGTCAGCGGGTGACATGCGATTTCTCCGTGGGTGAGATTGTTTCCCGAATTGGGTCGACCGGCGTGGCGGAACCCCGCGACGGGAAGCCGGTCCGATCAGACCCCGTCGCGGCGGCTGAGAAGAAGTGCCCGCTGCATGACCCGTGCGAGTCTACCTCCTCGTGTCCCGGACCTGCCGGGGCGGTCCGGAGGGCCGGTGCTTCACAAGGCGGCGCGTTCCGTGCCGCCGCAGCCGTCGCCGCGCCGTGGCGGTGGTGTTTGCCGGGCGCGCAGGCCACCCGGCGCCGTCGCGCGGACCCGTCGTGATCTCCGGGGCGGGCAACCGCTAGCGTCCCCTGGGGGTTGCGAGTGACCGGACGCCGGTCCGGAGAGGTCGAGGGTTCGAGCATGACTTGGCTGGAGATGCTGGCCGTTTTCGGCGCGGGAATCGCCGCGGGTGGCATCAACACTGTCGTCGGGTCCGGGACGCTGATCACCTTCCCGGTACTGCTGGCCCTCGGTTTGCCGCCGGTGACGGCGAATGTGTCGAATACGGTCGGACTCGTGCCCGGCTCGTTGAGCGGGGCGATCGGCTACCGGCGGGAACTGTCCGGGCAGTGGGGCCGGGTGCTGCGCTACAGCTCCGCGTCGCTGCTGGGCGCCGCGGTCGGCGCGGTCCTGCTGCTCACCCTGCCCGCCGGCGCGTTCGCCGCCATCGTCCCGGTGCTGATCATCGCGGCGCTGATACTGGTGGTGGTACAGCCGCGGCTGTCGGCGTGGGTCCGGCAGCGGCAGGGCGAGGCAGACAACGTTCCCGCGCACGGCGGCCCGATCCTGCTGGCCGCCATTTTCGGCACCGGTATCTACGGGGGGTATTTCGGCGCGGCCCAGGGCGTGCTGCTGCTCGCCCTGCTCGGGGTGTTCGTCCACGAGGACATCCAGCGCCTCAACGCGGTGAAGAATGTGCTGGCCCTGCTCACCAACGGGCTCGCGGCGATCGTTTTCATCGCGGTCGCCGAGGTGGATTGGCTGGTCGTGGCCCTGATCGCGGCCGGAGCGATCATCGGAGGACAACTGGGAGCCAAGGTGGGGCGGCGGCTGCCGCCGAACGTACTGCGCGCGGTGATCGTGGTCGTGGGCACCCTCGCGGTGATCCGGTTGGTCTTCGGCTAGTCGTCGCGGAGCCGGATCGGCCTACGCGCCACGACTGTTCACACCCGTCGATTCTCGGTACCATCCGTGCGCTGTTGCGTTACCAGAGAGGTGTCCTGGGGTGGATAGGCGTGCCCTTTTCAAGGCCGCGGGGGCGGCTGCCCTTATCGGTGCGGTGGGGTCGGCGGTTCCGAGATCGGAGGTGGCACTGCCGCGGGCCGCGGCGGAGCCGATCTGGCACGAACTGTTCGCGCAGTGGGTTCCGGAGATTTTCGCGCCGGTGCCGGCGCCCCCCGAGCACACCGAGGCCATAGTGATCGGCTCCGGATTCGGCGCGGCGGTCAGCGCCTTGCGGCTGGCGGAGGCCGGGGTCCTGACCACGGTGCTCGAACGTGGTTCCCGCTGGCCCAACGACCCGTGGCGCGAGATCTTCACCGGCGACGACCTGCCCGACGGCCGCGGTTTCTGGCATACCACCAGCTTCACCGGCGTCACCAAGGTGCCGATGCGGTTCGCCGATTTCGGCGGCGTGCTGGATTGCACCCGTTTCGACGGCATCGACGTCTGGCGCGGCGCGGCGGTAGGCGGTGGCTCGGTCGTTTTCACCGGCGCGATGATCGCGCCGGAACGCCGGCTCTTCGACCACGTCTTCGGCGGCGTGGTCGACTACGGCGAGCTGGACCGCGTGTACTACCCGCGGGTGCGCGCGAAACTGCGGCTGGATCCGATGCCGGAGGATATCTACCGCTCGGCGCCGTTCACCCATTCCCGCGCCTGGGACGACCAGGTGCGCAAGGCCGGTTACCGGCCCGTGCCCAACGACTCCATCTTCACCTGGGATGTCCTGCGTGGTGAACTGTCCGGCGCCGTGCGGACCTCGGCGACTGCCGGACGCAGCAATCTCGGCAACTCCAATGGCGCGAAGTTCGACCTGAACCAGAATTATCTGAAGGACGCCGAGGCCACCGGTAGAGCGAAGATCTACCCCGGCCACCGCGTCGATACGATCGCCCAGGAAGCCGGCGGCCGGTTCGTGGTCACGGTCACCCAGCTCGCCCCCACCGGCGCGGTACTCGCGAAAAGAACCCTCACCTGCGACAAGTTGTTCCTGGGCGCGGGCTCGGTGGGGACCTCCGAACTGCTGGTCCGGGCCCGGGCGACCGGTACGCTGCCGCGGCTCAACGAACATATCGGCGACGGCTGGGGCACCAACGGTGATGTGGTGCTCGCTCGCGGGGCGAGTTCGGTCGCGGGTAACGGGCAGGGTGTGCCCAGTGCCAGCCGGATCTTCGACGACACCGGTACGGCGCTGTCCCTGGAGAACTGGTACATCCCCGGGATCCCGTTCGAGACCGGTGCGCTCGCCTCGCTGGCGATGGTCCTCGATCCGACGCGCGCGCGGTTCGGCTACAACCCCCTCTCCGGTGGTGTGGGGTTGAGCTGGCCGCGCCGGGCCCAGGACGAGGTGACGGCGGCGGCCCGGGCGGTGGACCGGCGTATCGCGGAGCGGGCCGGTGCGGTGGCCGAGTACAGCGCACTCGGATACGACGCCAACGCCCTGTTCACCGCGCACCCGCTCGGCGGCGCGGTGCTGGGCAGGGCGACGGACTCCTACGGCCGGGTGCACGGGCACCCGGGCCTCTACGTCATGGACGGCGCGGCGATCCCGGGCAGCACCGGCACCGTGAACCCATCGCTGACCATCACCGCCTTGGCCGAACGCAATATCGAGGCGATCATCCGCGAGGGCCGCTGACCTCCGGGACAGGCGGCGGGGACCGCGATACCGGAAGACACCGCCCGCGCGCCGGGCGAGTCCTGCTCAGTGGTGCACCGGCCACCGGCCGGCGCCGTGCGCGGGCCATACAGCGGGCCGGCGGGTGATACTGGGCGGCGATCTTTCGGCGTCGAAGGGAATGCAGGTGTCAACACCGTCGTCCACGGAGTCCGGTCCCGGGTACGTATCCGAAACCCCCGAACCCGAGAGTTTTCCGCGGAAACCGCCCGCCCTGTGGACCGATTTCGTCATGCTGGCGCTGGCCGCGATCGCGGTCGTGCTGGTGTGCTGGATCACCTTCTTCGAGGTGGCGCCCGAGACCTACCGGGTCGTCGTCGGTGTCGACTACGCCGTCTGCGCGGTCTTCGCGATCGAATTCCTGTGGCGCTGGCGCCGGGCCGGCTGGCCGTGGACCTTCCCGTTCGTCTACTGGTACGAGGTCCTCGGCATGATCCCGGTGGCCAGCCCGTTCTTCCGGGCCTTCCGGTTGTTGCGGATCGTGGTGATCCTGGTCAGGCTGGCCCGCGTCGCCGACCGGGTGTTCGGCGACCGGGTCACCGCCGCCGTGATCAACCATTCGGTGGGCACGATCGTGGAGGTCATCAAGCGCCCGATGACCATCGCGATCATGGAGGAGGTCACCGCGGTCCTGCGGACCGGGCACTACACCCGCAATATCGCGGTGGCGCTGGAGGAGAACCGCGATGAACTCGACGAGATGATCGTCGAGATGATCAAGAACGATCCGCAGACCGGCCGTGTCCGCTACATCCCGTTCCACGACGAGATCATCCGACTGGTCGCCGACACGGTGTTCCGGATCCTGTTCCAGGTGCTGGCCGATCCGCGCACCGACGAACTCGTGTCAGACATGATCCGGGAGAACGTGGACCAGATCCGCGAATCGGTGCGGACCGGAGTCAAGGTGGCGCCCTCGGCCTACGGTCCGACCGCGCATCACCTCACGGCCCGGCACCTCACCCAGCAGGATGTCTGATGTGGTCGCGGGTCTCCGCGAAGCGCAGGGTCTCCCAGGTGATGAGCGCGGTCAGTACCGCGCACAGCACCGCCAGCGCCGCGAGCGCCGGTAGCTTCGCGGCGAGTGGGGTGAGTACGCACAGCACCGCCACGGTGGCCGGCCGGAGCCATCCGGTCCGGCCCGTGCCGAACCGGCCGAACCCGATCAGGCCCACCAGGTAGAGCACCACGCCGCCGTACAGCGCGACCAGCGGTATCCCGGTCAGCGCGTCGGTGAGCGTGTGCTCGCTCTCGTCGCCGACATAGGACAGCACCTTCTTGAGGCCGAGCGAGAGGGCGATGATGCCGACGATCATCGGGAAATGCCAGAAGGTGTAGCAGGTCCGGGCGAGTTCGATCTGCCGCGCGCCGGTGGCCGCGCGCAGCGCGTGTTCGACCCGGAGGGCGTCGGTGTCGAAGTAGGCCCACCACAGCAGACCCGACACCATGAGCCCGAGCATGGCCGCGACCACTATCGGCCAGGAGACGGGCAGCCCGGCGACGCCGATGCCGATGGCGACGATGGATTCACCCAGCGCCACGATGATGATCAACCCGTGCCGTTCGGCGAAATGCGCGGCGGATCGCAGCCGCCAGTTGTTGCCCGCGAAATGGGTCCACAGGTAGTCGCCGCCGATCGCCGCGATCCACAGGCAGGTCTGGACGGTGCCGTGGGTCTCGGCGGCGATCACCAGCAGTGTGGTGCCGACGGTGATGGATCCGAGCGCCCAGCGCAGCACCTGTCCCCGCAACTGCGCGTCCGCGGCGCTGGCCAGCCAGAACATACCGAGATGGACCAGTCGGACCAGCAGGTATGCCATGGCGAAGACCAGCGGTCCGTACCAGCCGCCGGGGGCGTCGTCGAATGCTTCGGGAATCGTGATGGCGGCCAGGAAACCCCCGCCCATGGCGACGAACATGGCGACCCGGGTCACCCCTTCGTCGGCCCGCACCACATTGCCCAGCCAGGCGTAGTCGATCCACACCCACCACAGCACCGCCAACACCAGCAGCGATCGCAGCATATTGACGGCGGTGGGTTCCTCCGCCGCCAGATCGGTGACCATTGTGAAGGCGAAGACCAGGACCAGGTCGAAGAACAGTTCCAGCTGGGTTACCGAGGCGTTCTCGCCCATCGGCTGGATCCGGCCGCGCCGCGTGAGACCTCGCATGGGCCTATCGTGGCAGTTCCCGGCCCTTTCGGGCGGAGCCGCCGGGCGGGGCGGCCGCGTCGGCGGGCTCAGACGAGGTCGTAGGTCTCGGATTCGGGGAACTGCTCGGCGTAGGCGACGAAATTCTCCACCAGGGCCTCATAGGATTTGCGGACCGCCCGCTTGCCCAGGAACCCGGGCACGGGCAGCGGCGTGTACTGCTCGACGTGCAGCAGCACCTCGCTACCGGTTTCGCCCGCGGTGACCTCGAAGTATCCGCCACCCCTGATACCGCGGGTGCTGTCGGAGACCTCCCAGGACATCCGGTTCTCCGACCAGTCGAACTCCCACACCTGCATATCGGGGGCGTTGGAGACGGAGACCTGGATGAACACCCGGCGCGGCCGTCCCTCCTCGTCGCGTCCGGCCACCCGCGCGTCCTCGAAATCGGGCGACCATTCGGACAGCATCTCGACCGCCATCAACGCGTCCATCACCTGGCCCGGGTCGGCCTCGACGGAGAATCCGATATCGGTCTTCGTACGCATCTGTCCCTCGCACCCCCGGGTTATCACGAATCGGCCACGATTCTTCCTCGGGGGTCGCGTGATCGTCAACACGCAGGTTCGCCGCGGCGGTGATTGTGCCGCCGGGCATACCGGCCGCAGAGGTTTGCGGGCCCGGTCCTGGACCGGGGTCCGCTGTCCCTGCCGCGCGGCCAGGTCAGGGTGTTCGTTCGACTGTCGCGTCCGGGCCGGGAAAGACCAGGGACTCGTGTCCGTCGTCGAAACGCACCAGATACGGCGGCGTTCCGTCGCGGCCGTGAACCTCCACGATCTCGCCCTCGTGGTCGACTTCGCCGACGGTGTGCCCGTGCACGTGCAACCGGTCTCCGACGTTTGCCATCATGCAGCCCATTATTCGAGCCCTATGTCGGGCATCACAACCCCGATCGCGCGGCTATGGGTCATTCGGTGGCGGCTCGTGACCGAGTCGGCCGCCGGATATCGGGTGTGCCGCGTTCGGTCGTCGGATCGATATACGCCCGTGGCAATGGCCGGATCCGCCCGTTCCGGGGTCGAGATCCCGCCTTGACACCACTCCGATTGTAGTACTACGTTCTAACCACTCCGATTGGAGTACTACAGACAGGGTGGTAACTCATGCGAAAACTCGTGTACTACGTCGGCGTCTCCCTCGACGGCTATATCGCCGGTCCCGGGGGAGAGGTCGACTTCTACCCGCTGGGCGACGATATGGCCGAGTGGATCAACGCGCGTTACCCCGAATCGGTCCCCACGCATATCCGCGCACACGCGGGTATCGCGCCCGACGTCCCGAACCGGCACTGGGACACGTTGATCATGGGCCGCGGTACCTACGAGCCCGCCCTGGCAGTGGGTATCACCAGCCCCTACTCCCACCTCGAGCAGTACGTCGTCTCCACCACTCTCGACAGCATCGAGGACCCGGCCGTCGAGCTGGTACGCACCGATCCGGTCGATCTGGTGCGACGGCTCAAGAAGGAGGAAGGGCCACAGGGCAAGGACATCTGGCTCTGCGGCGGCGGCGCACTCGCCGGGACGCTGATCGAGGAGATAGACCAGCTCGTCTTCAAGAGCTATCCGGTGTTGGCCGGAACCGGCGTACCCGTGCTGGGCGGAACCTTCCGGCCCACGCTGTTCGCTCCGGTGCGGCGGCAGGAGTTCGGTAACGGGGCGCAGGTGACCTGGTTCGATCGGATATGAGAGCCGTCACCGCGCCCGTGCGGCCCGCCCGCGCGTGCGGCGGGTCCGCGGGCAGGTAAACGTGACGCCACACGGCTGTGTGTTATTCCACAGCCGGGCCGGATACTCCCGGAACAGCGTGGCCGGCATCGGTACGCTATTGCACTGATCGCCTGTTCGCTGACATTGGAGGACCCCTCGTGGCACTCGTTGTCCAGAAGTACGGAGGATCCTCGGTAGCCTCTGCCGACCGGATCCGTCGCGTCGCCGAACGGATCGTCGAGACGAAGAAGCAGGGCCACGACGTGGTCGTGGTGTGCTCAGCCATGGGCGATACCACCGATGAACTGCTCGACCTGGCCGAACAGGTCTCTCCCGCGCCCCCGGCCCGGGAGATGGACATGCTGCTCACCTCCGGTGAACGCATCTCCAACGCCCTGGTGGCCATGGCCATCCACAGTCTCGGCGCCGAGGCGCGGTCGTTCACCGGCTCCCAGGCCGGTGTCATCACCACGTCGGTGCACGGTAAGGCCAAGATCATCGATGTGACGCCGGGCCGGCTGCGTGAAGCCCTGGACGAGGGCACCATCGTCCTGGTCGCGGGTTTCCAGGGCGTCAGCCAGGACAGCAAGGATGTCACCACGCTCGGCCGTGGTGGTTCCGACACCACCGCGGTGGCGCTGGCCGCCGCGCTGGGGGCCGATGTCTGCGAGATCTACACCGACGTGGACGGGGTCTTCACCGCCGACCCGCGCATCGTGAGCGATGCGCAGAAGCTCGAGCAGGTCTCCTACGAGGAGATGCTCGAGATGGCGGCCTGCGGGTCGAAGGTACTCATGCTGCGCTGCGTCGAGTACGCGCGCCGCTACAACGTGCCCGTGCATGTGCGTTCGTCCTATACCGACAAGCAGGGCACCTATGTATACGGATCGATGGAGGACATTCCCTTGGAACAAGCAATCCTGACGGGCGTCGCGCACGACCGCAGCGAGGCCAAGGTGACCGTGGTCGGGCTGCCGGACGAACCCGGATACGCCGCCAAGGTGTTCCGTTACGTGGCCGAAGCCGAGATCAACATCGATATGGTCCTGCAGAACATCTCCAAGGTGGAAACCGGCAAGACCGACATCACCTTCACCCTCCCGAAGGCCGACGGTGTCCGGGCGGTGGAGATGCTGAGCAAATACCAGAGCGACATCGGCTTCTCCCAGGTGCTCTACGACGACCACATCGGCAAGGTGTCGCTGGTCGGCGCCGGTATGAAGAGTCATCCCGGGGTCACCGCCACCTTCTGTGAGGCGTTGGCCGAGGCCGGTATCAATATCGACCTCATCTCCACCTCCGAGATCCGGATCTCGGTACTGGTCAAGGACACCGAACTCGACGATGCCGTCCAGGTGCTGCATCGCGCGTTCGACCTCGGCGGCGACGAGGTCGCCGTCGTTCACGCCGGAACGGGGCGCTGACATGATCGGGTCAGGCGCGGAGGCGGTAGCGGAGCGTAACCACGGAGCGCTCCCGATCATGTCGAAAGGGCGCTGACATGATCGGGTCAGGCGCGGAGGCGGTAGCGCAGCGTAATCACGTAGCGCTCCCGATCGAGTCGAGAGGATAGAGCCGTGGGTGTGCGGGTAGGTGTGGTCGGCGCGACCGGGCAGGTCGGCGCCGTGATGCGCAAACTTCTGGAAGAACGCGATTTCCCCGCCGACGAGGTGCGCTTCTTCGCCTCGGCGCGCTCGGCCGGGAAGAAGCTGCCGTGGCGCGGCGGTGAGATCGTGGTGGAGGACACCGAGACCGCCGACCCGTCGGGCCTGGATATCGCGCTGTTCTCCGCCGGCGCCACCATGTCGCGGGTGCAGGCGCCGCGGTTCGCCGCCGCGGGGGCCACCGTGATCGACAACTCCTCGGCCTGGCGTAAGGATCCCGAGGTCCCGCTGGTGGTCAGCGAGGTGAACCCGGAGCAGACCCGCAATCTGGTCAAGGGCATCATCGCCAACCCCAACTGCACCACCATGGCCGCGATGCCGGTGCTCAAACCGCTGCACGACGCGGCCGGGTTGCGGCGCCTCATCGTGTCCAGCTACCAGGCGGTATCGGGTAGCGGTCTGGCCGGGGTCGAGGAGCTCGCCTCGCAGACCCGCGCGGTCATCGACGACGCGGAGAAGCTGACCCACGACGGCAGCGCGGTGGATTTCCCGGCCCCGAACAAGTACGTCGCCCCGATCGCGTTCAATGTGCTGGCCCTGGCGGGTTCGCTGGTGGACGACGGTTCCGGGGAGACCGACGAGGACCAGAAGCTGCGCAACGAGAGCCGCAAGATCCTGGGCCTGCCGGATCTGCTGGTGAGCGGGACCTGTGTCCGGGTACCGGTGTTCACCGGGCACTCGCTGTCGGTGAACGCCGAATTCGCCGATCCGCTATCGGTACAGCGAGCTCAGGAGATCTTGGCCAAGGCGCCCGGGGTGGAGTTGGTCGACGTCCCGACGCCGCTGGCGGCCGCCGGTAAGGACGAGTCGCTGGTCGGCCGGATCCGGCAGGATCCGGGTGTCCCGGACGGCCGTGGACTGGCGCTGTTCATCTCCGGCGACAACCTGCGCAAGGGCGCGGCGCTCAACACCATCCAGATCGCCGAGGTTCTCCTCGCCGATCGATGACGGCGTAGGACGCCGCCCGGCTCAGTGGATCCCGGGAGTGCGCGGATCGTTTCCGAGGCACACCAGCAGGACACAGCCGGGCGGCGCGTCGCTGAACGGCGCCGCGAGCGGTTCACCGAGGCAGGCGAACACATCGCAGCCCGGGTAGGCCGAATTACCGATGCCGAAGACCGCGAGCAGGATATCGGTATCGATATAGGAATTCGGGTCGGTGCGCAGTGGCGGTTCCACGTACGGTCCCGGGTCGGGGACCGGGGGTTCGTGGAAGGCGGCCATGAGCCGCCGGAAGAATTCGTGCGGCAGTTCGCCGGTGTGCGCGATGACGCCGGCCGGCCCGTATGCGCTCACATTCCCGAAAACCCCGGTCCACACCACCACCAGGTCCAGGCTCGGGACGACGAAGACGTTCTGCAGGCCCATACCGGCCATCGCGTAGCTGTCCGGCGGCAGGAACGCCGGGTTCTCCGCGCAGCCGGGACCGGTCCAGAACAGGTATCCATAGCAGGGATTGGTCGTCGTCGGTCCGGTCGCGCGGGACAGATACGCGGCGGGCACGATCTGGCGGCCGTTCCAGTTGCCGTGGCCCGCGACCAGCAGCCCGAGTTTGGCCAGATCGTTCGGCGGGATCAGCAGATGCGCGTACCCGTAGGTGTGGCCGGACCGGTCCCGCGCCCAGTACCAGTCGCCGCGTTCGATCCCGAGCGGGTCGAACAGTTCCCGCTGCGCGAAATCCTGTAGCGGTTCACCGACCGCGAGCTCCAGCACATACGACAGCAGATCGACGGTCCGCTGGCTGTAGGTGAAGACAGTGCCCGGTTCGTGGTCCAACGGGACGCCCAGCGCCTGCACCGCGCTGTTGGGGTCGAGCGGTACCGCGCCGGTGAGTCCCTCGGTGACCACGCCGGTGCGCATCCCCGAGGTCTCGGTGAGCAGATTCTCCACCGTGATCGCCCGGCGCCGCGCGTCGCCGAGTCCCGGCGGCAGGTACCGGCCGATGGGCGCCTCGATATCGATACGGCCCGCTCCGGCCGCGATCCCGGTGAGCAGCGAGACCACGCTCTTGGTCACACTCCACACATTCCACGGGGTATTACCGGTGCGCTCATTGCCCGGGCCTTCGCCGACCAGGCAGTTGTGCCGGAAGACCTGGATGTCGAGGCGATTGCGGGACGCGGCGAAAGCCAGTGCGCCGGTCAGCCGGGCTGCGTCCAGCCCCACCTGTTCCGGTGCGGCCCGGGCCGGTTCCCGGCCGGAGGACACCTCGCACCGGGTTGTGCCGGCGATTTCCGGTACCGCGTGCGCCTGCGTCGCGAAGAGCTGTCCCGCCATCAGTGTTACCGCTGTGACCCCCGCCAGGAGCCCACCGAAACGCACCATGCGGATCACCCTAATGGGCGTCCGATCGAAGGGCCGGTTATCGCGCGGCCCGGACAGCACGACGCCCCTGCCCGGTCGGATGACCGGCTCAGGGGCGAGTTACCGGCACGATTCTCGTGGTGCCGGCGGGTTGTCGGCGCGGGGCCCGGCTAGAGCAGGCCGAACCAGTAGACCGCACAGGCCAGGGCCCATAACACCAACGTGTCCATCCACACTCCCACTCGTTGTCGTAGCGGATACCTCCATGATGCCCGAGATGCCCCGATCTCGGAGCAGGTCCTCCGGCTGTGCTCCGACCTTGTCTGCACTGTGACGAATCGTCGTCGCAGCGTTATAAGTTCACGTTAAGTACCTGCCAAGCGCGGGGGCGCATTGTTGGTGTCGAGGCCGGGACAACCGGTAACGAGAACACCGCGAAGAGGAACCCGCAATGATCAGGAAGCTGACCGTCACGCCCGCTCCGGGCGGCGCCGCCGCTGCTGCCGAGCGCACCGCGGCGACCGAAGGTGGGCCGGGCGCCGCTCCGGCCGACCGGCCCGCAGTGCCGGAGAAGTCGATGCCGATATCGGTGCACTCGCCGATCGCGCCGCGGCGCGCTGCCGCCGTGGCCGATGCCGGTGGTTCCCGGTCGCGAGCCGTGCCGCGCGAGCCGGTCTGCTCGACGCCGACGAACCGGAGAACCGCCGCGCGGGTGGCGACCAGCCGATCCGGACGGGCGCCGACCTGCCACCGGCCGGCTGCCTGACCCGGGACGGTCACACCGAACTCGGCGTAGGCGGCCGCTGCGGTGGTCGCCACGTCGCGGGGGCGGGTGCGGACCGGTGCCTGGGGAGGAACCGCAAAGTGCCCGGTGGGGGACGGATCCGGGGGCGGGTTCCGTCGGGGAGGGGTGAGGTGGGTTTCCGGACCTGGGGAGGACCGGAATCCCCTCGAAGGGTGGGGGCCGCGGGAACCGGTGGGGAGCCGGGGACCGCGGGTGGGTGGGTCGGTCTGTCCCGCGGGGTGGCAGACCGGCCCATCGGCCGGCGGCAGTGTACGTCCGGGCCGGTCTCGCGGGGTGACCGGCCCGGACGGCCATCGAGCGATAGTTCGGCTCTTCCGGATGCTCGGCAGCGGAATCGGACACGGTGCGAATGTGGCCGATCCGATCCACTTGCCAGCGAAAGGTAACCGTTCGAGGAAGCGGCGATGGTGTCGCGGTCGGGTGACAGTGGAGACGACAGTAGGTGGGTCTCCTGGTGTGGTGGTCGCCGGCGGAACCGGATTTGTCGGATCGTGGGCTCATGGTGGAGTCCGCGGCGGCGGTCGATCCGGTTACCGCGGCAGAGTTCCCTGTTCCGCCGTGGAGAGTTCGGTGGAGTAGTCGGGCAGGGCGTAGTCGTCGGTGCCGGACAACATGCGGGTCATCAGTGGTTGCATGATCCGGGAGGTGGTGAACCGGACGAGGGCCAGGGAAGCCCGGATCCCCGCCGGGGTGCGCGGGGTCATGGCCTTCACGCCACCTGGCGGGAGCTGCTGCGCGGAGGCCACGAACGGGCGCAGTGTCTCGTTGTACCGGGCCAGTGCGGCGGCGGGCCGGTCGGGGGTGCGCATGATCTCGCCGACCAGAATGTAGGCGCCGACCAGAGCCATGGCCGTGCCCTGTCCGCTCAGTGGCGACCCGCAGTACCCGGCATCTCCGACCAGCGCGATCCGCTCGGTCGTCCAGCGTGGCATGGTGATGCGCGCGAGTTCGTCGAAGTAGAAGTCCTCGGCCCGGTCCATGGCCGCGTCGACTTCGGGGACCAGCCACCCGCCGACCGCCAGCCCCTCCCGGAGCAACCGCTTCTGGGCCGCCGTATCGCGCCGCAGCGCTGGATCGGCGGGACGCCGGATGCTGATCATCGCCTTCGTGGTCGCCGGGTCGGCGTCCGGCCGGAAGGCGAGGAAGGTGCCGCCGGGCAACAGTTGCACGGTCATCCAGTGCGGCCGGACCCCCGCCGGGGTCGGCATGGTGAAGTACGAGGTGTACCCGCCGAGGTAGGTGCTGTACTGCTCTTCCGGCCCGAAGGCGAGCCGCCGGGTGGCGGAGTGCAGACCGTCGGCACCGACCACCAGGTCGAATTCCTCGGCGGCTCCGGAGGCGAACTCCACCGAGACGCCGCCGGCATGCTCGCGCAGGGCGTGGATCCGTTCGCCGTACCGGTAGTCGACTCCGGGTGCGCCGGGGCGTGCGGCTTCCGCGTCGACGGCGTCCAGCAGGACCTGGTTCAGATCGCCACGGGTGATCTCGATCTCGGCCACCGCCCCTTTGCCGTCGAACAGTTCGGCCGGCATCCGGGCTGCCTCGCGACCGGTGGAATCCACATACACCATGCCCCGTTCGTCGAGTTGGTACCGGCGGATACCCGGCATCAGGCCCATTCGCTCCGCCACGATCCGGCTGGGCCCACGCAGGTCGACGGCCTGACCACCAGGCCGGGGCGCGGCCGCGCGTTCGATGACCGTGGGCCGGATGCCGGCGCGCAGCAGTTGCAGGGCGACCGCGTTACCGGCGATACCGCCGCCGGAGACGAGTACGCGCGGGGTGGTCTGTGTGGTCATCGGATTCCTCACTCAGCTGTTTGATCGAACGTCTTAGACGTATGTCTAACACAGATGTAGAACGAACGTCTAGAACAGATGTCTAATACGTGGTTAGAGTGGGGGCATGGGAAACAAGGAGGACCTACTCGTGGCCGCGCGCACCTGCATCTACGAGCGCGGGTTCGCCGCCACCACGGCCCGCGACATCGCCACCACCGCGGGAGTCAGCCTGGCCGCCATCGGCTACCACTTCGGTTCGAAGGACCGCCTGCTCACCGAGGCCTTTACCGACGAGACGGGCCGGGTGATCGGTGACGACCTCGAACGACGGATCAGGGCAACCGCCGGTCAATCGGCGGGCGCTGCGTTTCCACAGGTCTGGGACGGCATAGCCGAGCTGTTCGACCGCAACCGGGACGTGCTGGTGGCGAGTATGGAGAACGTGGTCCGCATCTATCGGACGCCCAGCGAACAGCCGCGGATGGGGGAGATGTACGAGATCGCGGTCTCCGGGATCGCGGATCTGGTCGCCGAGTCCTACCCCGGCCTCGACGGTTCCCGGGCGCGCGCCGTCGCCGAGTTGTACTTCGTGATCCTCAACGGTCTGGTGATGCAGTGGATGAGCAGTCCGGACGCCGAAGTGCCGAGTGGGGCCCGGCTGGGCGAGGCGCTCAGCGCCCTGACCTCGGACGATCTTTCCGAGTAGGACCTCGAATCGCCGAGTTCGCCGCGTGCGGCCGGCGGCCGCACGCGGCGGCGCGGAATATCGCCGCGGATCCCCACGTTTGGCTCGGTTCGATAGCTATCGAACCGGAGGGTAGGCGAACTATGCGGGTCACCGGTTTCGACGAACCCGAGGGTCCCGAGGTGCCACGCGAATTCGAACTGTCCTTGCGGGTGGCGGACCTGCTACCGGCCGACCACGCGAGCGAAGCCCATCACAGGCTGGAACGAGGCGGGTTGTGAGGACGGATGGTCCCCGAGTTCTGATCCCGGATTGCGGACGCGCCGGAGCGAACTCTGCACAAGATTGCCGCCGAGCCCCGTGTGTGGGTCACTGACCGACGACCCGGTGCGGAACACCCCAGCCCGTATGCGGTGACCACAACCATGCCGCGAGTAGGTAGTAGCTGACCACGATCGCAGGTGACAGCCACGCAGCCACAGCTGAACGACGTCTGGTGCCGAACAACACGGCGAACACGGGCGTCGCGGCAAGGGCGCTCGCTACGCCCATCGTCTCGAGTGCAGGCCCGGCCCGATGGAGGCAGTCGAACGAAGAGAGCCCGCCTGAACCACCGCACATATCCGGAAGCAACAGGTAGTGGAAAATGGAGGCTGACCCGCTGAGCAGCAACGCGGCACCACCTACGATGAACCCGCAGTCCGTCAGCTCGTCGTTCGTTATCACCGGGGAGTCCCGGGGATTGGCGATAGGCAATGCCGGGGCAAGGGACAGGGCAGCAGCAATCAATGCGGCAGTCAGCGCTCCAGCGAGCCACCAAGACTCCGACAGCGCGATCAAGAGCCAGAATACGAACACCGGTGCCGCCCAACCAAGACAGACGATCGCCAGCTGGGAACCGCGTCCGGTGAGAATCGTGAGCATCCCGAAAGAATGCCACGCTGCCGGGTTGGGTCGTCGTGGCTGGAAACCACCCGATGTCGGCAGCCACCGGCGCTCTACAGATCGGACGGCCGCGTCCGGAAGCTGCGTAGCCGAGCTGACTGGGTCGTATCCGAGGTGGTGTGAGCGCGCGGGGCGCGCTCACACCGGCCTTCGGCTGCGGACCGGCCTCGAAACTGAATCCGCATCGGTCCGAAACGAAACTCGGCCCCTGACCATCGGTATGGTCAGGGGCCGAATCGTGTCTCGACCAACACGAGTCGGGGTGGCGGGATTTGAACCCACGACCTCTTCGTCCCGAACGAAGCGCGCTACCAAGCTGCGCCACACCCCGTGAAGCGGACCTGCGATAGCTTACATCAGGTCCGGTCCGGAAAAGAAACCGACTGTTCAGGGCCTATTTTCCGGTAGCTCCGGGGTTATCGCGCGACTGCCTGCGAGGTCGACACCCCGTGGCCGGAATCGGCGGCGGGCTGCTTGGGGGGCACCGCCACGAGGGTGAGCAGTGTGGCCTCGGGCCGGCAGCAGAAGCGGTACGGCGCCCAAGGGGAGGTGCCGATACCGGCCGAGACGTGCAGCCGGGTGTGCGCACCCCATTTGGAGGGGCCCTTGACCCGCGACCGGTCGATATCGCAGTTGGTGACCAGGGCGCCGTATCCGGGCAGGCAGAGCTGGCCGCCGTGCGTGTGCCCGGCGAGGATCAGGTCGTAGCCGTCATCGGCGAATCGGTCCAGCACCCGCGGCTCGGGCGAGTGGGTCAGGCCGATGCGGAGGTCGGCGAGCGGGTTCGGGGCGCCGGCGATCGTGTCGTAGCGGTCGCGCTGCAGGTGCGGATCGTCGACACCCGCGCTGGCGATGCGGATCCCGCCGACCTCGATATCGCGGCGGGTGTGCGTCAGGTCCAGCCAACCGCGCTCGGTGAACGCCGCGCGCAGATCCTTCCAGGGCAGCGGGGCGCCGTGCACACGTTTGTGGTTCTTGTCGAAGTACTTCAGCGGGTTCTTGGGGACCGGCGCGAAGTAGTCGTTGCTGCCGAACACGAACAGACCCGGCCGGGACAACAGACCGCCCAGCGACTGGACCACCGCGGGCACGGCCTTCTGATGGGACAGGTTGTCGCCGGTGTTGATCACCAGGTCGGGTTCGAGCCGGTCGAGTTCGCGCAACCACTGCTGTTTGAGCTTCTGCCCGGGCGTCATGTGCAGATCGCTGATGTGCAATACCCGCAGCGGAGCCGAGCCCGGTCGCAGTACCGGCATCGTGGCTTCGCGCAGAACAAAGGCATTGCGTTCGATCAATGAGGCATAGCCGACTCCGGCCGCCGCGGCTCCGGCGGCGCCGAATACGGTTCGGCGAAGGACCGACGTCGAGATCACGGGCATTTGCCCAGCATAGGTGACCAGGTCGCCGGGCGCGCAGCGTGTTGAGCCACAGTTTCGGCCGTGTGGCGGGCAGATGACACGCCGCTTCGGCTGCGGACATGCCCGTGGCCTCGGGAAACGATCGATCGGCCCGTCGGCGAACACGCCCGGTTCAGCGGGTAATCCGGTGGGCGTGGCGGGGTGCAGCGGCTACCGTTCTGCCCATGTCGGAACTGAAATCGAGGCTGCGCGCCGATATGACCGCCGCGATGAAGGCGAAGGATTCGCTGCGGCTGAACACTCTGCGGATGCTGCTGGCCGCCATCCAGACCAGCGAGGTCGCCGGGAAGGAAGCCCGCGAACTGTCCGACGCCGAGGTGGTGGCGGTGCTCACCAAGGAGTCGAAGAAACGCAATGAATCGGCCGAGATCTACACCCAGGCGGGCCGCGGCGAGCTGGCGGCCAACGAACACGCCGAGGCGCGGATCATCGACGAGTACCTGCCCACGCAGTTGACCGACGCCGAGGTGGCCGACCTGGCCGATACCGCGATCGCCCAGGTCGCCGAGGAACTCGGTGAGCGGCCCGGGATGCGGCAGATGGGCCAGGTCATGAAGGTGGCCTCCGGGCTGGCCGCCGGGAAGGCCGACGGCTCGCGGATCTCGGCGGCGGTGAAGGCGCGGCTGTAGGACCGCGCCCGCACCGCCGGGTCAGCGTGGGATGGGCACCGGAATGGGGATCGGCGGCAGGAACGGCGGCAGCGGCAACCCGGGAGCGTTCGGGGTGGGCGCTGCCGGCCGGCCCGGCGGCGGTGGTTCGCGGACGGTGCCGTCGCTGACGTAGATCGTCACCTGCGATCCGGGGATCGCCGACCCGTTCGGCGTCGATCCGGTGACCGTGCCCTTGGGCGCCGAGCCCGGCGAGGTCACCGTGGTGACCTTGAAGCCGGCGCCGGTGAGAGCCCCGGTGGCTTCGCCCGTGGTCATCCCGACGACGTCGGGCACCTGTGCGTTCTCCGCGCCGCGGACGTATTTCTCGTCCACCGGCGGCAGGGCCGGCGGCGGGAAGTTGCCCACTACCGGCTTGACCGCGCCGAACCAGGTGCGAGCGGGTTCGTTACCGCCGAACAGGCCGTTGGCGTCGCTGGCCGGGCAGTTGCGCAGCGGGAAGGAGCAGATCTCCCCGGGGGTCGGGCTGTCGCCGTAGACGTAGACAGCGCCCGCGAGCGAGTTGGTGAAGCCGAGGAACGCCGACGACCGGTGGCTCTCGGTGGTACCCGTCTTGGCCGAGACGGGGAGGTTCCAGCCGGTGCTCCCGGCGGCCGCCGAGGCGGTACCACCACCGGCGGAGTCCTTGCCCATGGCATTGGCGAGCGTATTCGCCAGACCCGGCTCGACCACCTGTTCACACGCCTGCTCGGTGAGCGGGACGGGTTTGCCGTAGCGGTCGATCACTTCCGCGATCGGTGAGGGCGGGCACCAGGTGCCTCCGGAGGCCAGGGTGGCGGCGACATTGGACAGTTCCAGCGGATTCACCGCCAGCGGGCCCAGGGTGAACGAGCCGAGATTCTGGCCCTTGATCATATCGGCCAGGCTCTGGTTGTCGTCGTGGCCGGAGGTACCGGGCTCGGTGTAGGAGCGCAGGCCCAGCCGGACGGCCATATCCACGGTCGGGGTCACGCCGACGGCCTGGATGAGTTTCACGAAGGCCGTGTTCGGTGAGGTGGCCAGCGCCTCGGTCACCGACATCGGTGACCGGTAGTTGCCCGCGTTCTCGACGCAGTATGTCTCCGGTGGGCACCCGGGGGCGCCGCCGTTACCCATGCCGCGGGCGTCGAACCGAGACGGCACATCGAGCTGGGCGTTGGTGCCCATACCCTTCTCCATTGCCGCGGCGGTGGTGAAGAGTTTGAACACCGAACCCGCGCCGTCGCCGACCATGGAGTACGGCTGACCGAGCAGTGTTTCGTGCGCGTCCCGGTTCAGGCCGTAGGTGCGGCTGCTCGCCATCGCCAGCAGGGGATGCTTGTCCTTGCCCGGCCCGATCAGCGACATGAGCGAGGCGATGTTCTCCAGATGTGGGTCGGCGTTCGTATTGACCGAGCGCTTCACCGAATCCTGGACGGCGGGGTCCAGGGTGGTGCGGATCAGGTAGCCGCCCTTTTCGATCTGTTCCTTGCTGAGCCCGGCCTCGGCCAGGTATTGCAAGGCGTAGTCGCAGAAGAACCCGCGGTCGCCCGCCGCGATGCAACCCCGGGGCAGACCCTTCGGTTCGGGCAGTACACCCAGTGGCTGCGATTTCGCCGCGTGGAACTCCGCGGCCCGGCTGGGGATGTTCTGCATCAGGGTGTCCAGCACGGTGTTACGGCGCGCGGTGACCCCCTCCGGATTGGTGTAGGGGTTCAGTTTGGAGCTGGACTGCACCATGCCGGCCAGCATGGCCGACTGGGCGATGTTCAGGTCCTTGGCGTCGATACCGAAATAGGTCTGGGCGGCGTCCTGGATGCCGTAGGAGGAATTACCGAACGGGACCAGGTTCAGATAGCGGGTGAGGACCTCGTCCTTGGTGAGTTCCTTGTCGAGGGTCAGCGCCATGCGGATCTCGCGGATCTTGCGCGCGGGGGTGGTCTCGATGGCGGCCCGGCGTTCGGCGTCGGTCTTGGCGACCACGAGCAGGTTGAAGTTCTTGACGTACTGCTGGTCGATGGTCGAGGCGCCCTGCTGGACCTCGCCGCTGCTGGTGTTGGTCAGGAAGGCGCGGATGGTGCCCTGCCAGTCGACGCCGTGGTGGTCGGCGAAGCGCTTGTCCTCGATGGAGACGATGGCCAGCTTCATATCGTTGGAGATCTGGTCGCTGGGCACTTCGAACCGGCGCTGCTCGTAGAGCCAGGCGATGGGATTGCCGGCCGCGTCCACCATGGTGGACACGGCGGGGACGGTTCCCTCGACCAGTTCCGCGGACACGTTGTCGACGGCGTCGGCGGCGCGGTTCGAGACGAATCCGAAACCTCCGGCGACCGGGAACAACAATCCGGCTACGAGCACGGAGGCGAGTACACAGCTGCCCGCCAGCTTGAGGAGCGCACGTGTGATCGGCACAGCACCAGCGTAGAGGGTCACCGTTCGGGGTTCGTGACGTGTGGACTCCGGGTGTTGTTCTCGCTGATCAGTGTATTGAGCGGGGAGTATCGCGCAGGGCGCTTGACGTGCGTTTACGGGCCGGAGGGTGAGTGGCGACCCCCGGTTCGCAGGCACGGACGTACCAAAAAGTCATCACTCGGTCTTGCGCAATCGGCATACCTTTACCTAGATTGAGAGCTCAGTGTGATAGAGCTAACACTCAATGTGGAATGTGGTGCACTTCGCAGCGGGGTTCGGGTTGCTGCGTAGTGGACGCGATTCCGGAGCGCCGTGACCCGGTGTTCGGACTGGCAAAGGGGCACACCAAATGCACATGACAACCCCCGTCGCTCGATTGGACGTAGAGCAGGCCGAAGCGAGGATCGCCTGGGTGGCCCAGGCCCGATGCAAGGAAGTGGATCCCGATCAACTGTTCGTACGCGGCGCCGCCCAGCGCAAGGCGGCGACGATCTGCCGGCACTGCCCGGTCCTGATGGAGTGCGGAGCGGACGCTCTGGACAACAGGGTCGAGTTCGGGGTGTGGGGTGGTATGACCGAGCGCCAGCGGCGAGCGCTGCTCAAACAGCATCCCGAGGTGACTTCGTGGTCGGACTTCTTCCACGCGCAGCGCCAGCACCAGGTGGCTATGTAAATCAAATCCCTATTGGACTACCGACCGCCGGGCACTCGAGATTTCGGGTGCCCGGCGGTTTGCCCGGTCGGGGCGAGCGGGACCGTGGCCGGACAAGGTCAGCTGTCCCCGGCGGTCTGCGTTCCGGCCAATTGCGCCCCGACCGCCCGCAGTGCGGCCAGATCGGTCACATCGAACGGCAGCGCGGTCACCGAGACGATCGGCACCCGCGGATGCGCGCCCGTGAACCGGTGCAGCAGATGCTGTTCGCGCCGCGCGGTCGCGACCCGCTGCGCGTGGACACGCAACACCCCGGCCGATAGCGGATCCGAATCGTCGAGCCCGTCGGCGGCAGTGAGGGCGTGATCCGAGGGCAGCGAGCACAGCACCGGATGAGTCCGGTTGAGTACCAGCCCGGCCAGCGGCATCTGTTCGGTGGACAGCCGGTCCACGAAGAACGACGCCTCGCGCAGTGCGTCGTGTTCCGGTGCGGCGACCACCAGGAAATGGGTACCGGGCTTGGCCAGCATGGCGAATGTGCGGTTGGCCCGCTCCTGGAAGCCGCCGAACAGCGATTCCAGTGATTGCAGGAAATTCGAGGCGTCCTTGAGCATCTGGCCACCCACAATGGTCGACACCCCGCGTACGGCCAGGGCCATGGCGCCCGTGACGAACCGCCCCACGCCCCGGCCGGGAGCCATGATGACCCGGATCATCCGGCCCTCCAAGAAGGTGCCGAGGCGTTTGGGGGCATCGAGGAAGTCCAGGGCGTTGCGCGAGGGCGGGGTGTCCACGACGATCAGATCCCATTCCCGGCGCCCGGCGAGCTGGCCGAGTTTCTCCATCGCCATGTACTCCTGGGTGCCGCCGAACGAGGAGGCCACCGCCTGATAGAAGGGGTTGGCGAAGATCTGCTCGGCCTTGTCGGCGGTGGTGTGCTCCAGCACCATCTCGTCGAAGGTGCGTCGCATGTTCAGCATCATGGCGTGCAATTCGCCCTTGGCCTCCGGCCCCAGCTCCACCCGCTGCGGACTGTTGTCCAGGTCCGCGACGCCCAGCGACTGGGCCAGTCGGCGGGCCGGGTCGATGGTGAGCACGACCACCTTGCGTCCCTGCTCGGCCGCGCGCAACGCGATCGCCGCCGCCGTGGTGGTTTTACCGACGCCGCCGGAACCGCAGCACACCACGACGCGGGCCGTCGGGTCGCCGAGGATGGTCGAGATGTCGAGGGGGGCCGGACCGGCCGGTCGGGTGCTCATCGGACTCCCTGCTCGCTCAGATGGGCGGCCAGTTCGTAGAGACCGCCCAGGTCCATGCCGTTGGCGAGGGCGGGCAGCAACAGCCGGGCGACCTCCAGGTCGAGGAGTTCGGCCGCACTGGTGTCCTGCGCGCCGAGGGTGGCCGAATGTTCCACTGTCTCGGTGAGCAGACCCGCGAAGTCGGCGGCGGACAGGGTGATCCCGGCGGATTCCAGTCCGGTACGCACGGCGTCGGCATCCAGTTCACCGGCTGCCGCGGCCGCCCGCGTCTGTGCGCTGAGCGGGCTGTGTACGGCGCGGTTGACGATCACGCTGCCGATACGCAGATCGTTTCCGCGCAGCTCGGCGATGGCGTCCAGGGTCTCCTGGACCGGTAGCGCCTCGAGCAGCGTCACCAGGTGGATCACCGTCTGGTCCGAATGCAGCAGTTTGGACACCCCGTCGGCCTGGGCAGCGATCGGGCCGCCCTTGGCGAGTTCGGCCATGGCCTGGGTGACATCGAGGAAACTGGCGATCCGGCCGGTCGGCGGCGCGTCGACGACCACCTCGTCGTAGACGGGACGCCCGGTCTTGTCGGACCGGACCACGCATTCCTTGATCTTGCCGGTCAGGATGACATCGCGCAGGCCCGGCGCGATGGTGGTGACGAAATCTATGGCGCCCATCCGGCGCATCGCCCGGCCGGCGAAGCCGAGGTTGTAGAACATATCGAGGTATTCCAGGAACGCGTGCTCGATATCGAGTGCCAGGGCCACCACTTCGCCGCCACCGTCGGCGGTCGCGATCTTCGTCTCGGTGGGTGGCAGCGGCGGCAGATCGAACAGCTGGGCGATCGACTGGCGATTCTCCACCTCGACCAGCAGTACCCGTCGCCCCCCGGCGGCCAACGCCAGCGCCAGCGACGCGGACACCGTCGACTTACCGGTGCCGCCCTTACCGGATACGTAGTGCAGGCGGGCGTTCGTCGCGCTGTCGGGCCACCCCGTCTTCAGGCCCGGTTCGGCCGATTCCGACATCGTCGTTGGTTCTGCCACGGTCGCGAGCCTATAACTCGCGCTGGACGGATGCCCGCATACTGTGGTTTGTGCGGTTGTGGTGTACCAGACACCGGGACCGCCCCTCTATCACCGGACCCGCGGTCGCGCCGTGGGCCTCGCGAACGGCACCCAGTAGGCTCCGTGCGCATGAGCGATGTGACCGAGTGGGAATACGCTACCGTACCGCTGCTGACGCATGCGACCAAACAGATCCTGGATCAGTGGGGCGCCGACGGCTGGGAGCTGGTGACCGTACTGCCCGGGCCGACCGGTGAGCAGCACGTCGCCTACCTCAAGCGGCCGAAGCAGTAAGCGCCATGGCGGAATCCGAAGCGAATCGGCCCGTGACCGAATGGCGGGCCAACCTCGACCGGCTCGGCCTGACAGTGCCTCCCGTGGTGGCTCCGGTGGCCGCGTACGTGCCCGCGACACGCACCGGCAACCACGTCTACACCTCCGGGCAGTTGCCGTTCGTGGCGGGTGAGCTGTCGGCGGTCGGGAAGGTCGGCGCCGAGGTCTCGCTCGACGAGGCGGTGACCGCGGCCCGCTGGTGCGCGGTGAACGCGCTGGCCGCCGTTCACGACCTGGTCGGCCTCGACGAGGTCGTGCGGATCGTGAAGGTGGTCGGATTCGTCGCCTCGGCACCGGGATTCACCGATCAGCCGCTGGTGATCAACGGCGCCTCGGAGTTCCTCGGTGAGGTGTTCGGGCCGGCGGGCGCCCACGCGCGCTCGGCGGTCGGGGTCTTCGAACTGCCCAAGAACACTCCGGTGGAGGTCGAACTCATCGCCGAGGTGCGCTGAGCGGCCGGGACGCTCCCGGTTCGGCAGGCCCGTGGCGTTGCCCATAGATTCGACGGGGCGACTTTCGAATTGGAGGTGTTGTGGTGACACTCACCCATCCGGCCTACGGGCAATTGCGCGTGGTGACGCCGTCGGCGTCGGTACTGCTCGCGAACAATCCGGGACCGATGACTCTGGACGGCACGAACACCTGGATCCTGCGATCACCCGATCGCGCGGACTGCGTGGTGGTGGACCCGGGCCCCGACGACCCGGCACATATCGCGGCGATCGCCGAGGCGACCGGTGGCGCGGTGGCGCTCACGCTGATCACCCATCGGCATCCCGACCACACCGGCGGTATCGACGAGTTGGTGCGTCTGACCGGGACACCGGTACGGGCCATGGACCCGGAGTTCCTGCGCGGCGAGGTGGCAGTGCTGACCGACGGTGAGGTGGTCGAGGCCGCGGGCCTGCGGATCACGGTGCTGCACACGCCCGGGCATACGGCCGATTCGGTGAGTTTCCTGCTGGCGGACGCGGTGCTGAGCGGGGACACCATCCTCGGGCGCGGCACCACTGTGCTCGATCGCGACGGCACGCTGCGGGACTACTTGCGGTCGATGGACCGGTTGCTCGAAGCCGGCGCCGGACGGGCCCTGCTGCCCGCACACGGGCCGGATCATCCGGATGTGGAACCGGTGGCGCGGTACTACATCGCGCATCGCCACGAGCGGCTCGCGCAGGTCCGCGCGGCACTGGAAGAACTCGGTGCCGACGCGGACGCCATGGATGTGGTGCGCACGGTGTACTGCGATGTCGACGAGAGCCTGTGGCCGGCCGCCCGGAGTTCGGTGGAATCGCAGCTCACGTATCTGCGGTCGGAGCGGGACACGCAGAACTGAGGGAAGCGAATCCGGCAGCGGGCGGCGCTCCGAGGGATGGTGATCCTCGAAGCGCCGCCCGTTCTGCGTAGCAGCGCCGGAAGCGCGGCGCACCCGACCGGTGACGCGAAGCGGGTAACGCCCTCCGCGATCGGGCGACGCCGCGTGGAAAGCCGCTCGTGCCGCGGGTCAGCGCGCCCGGCGGGCCAGTCGCTCGGAATCGGAGATCAGCACGCTCTTGCCCTCCAGCCGCAACCAGCCGCGATGCGCGAAATCGGCGAGTGCCTTGTTGACCGTCTCGCGGGAGGCGCCGACGAGCTGGGCGATCTCCTCCTGGGTCAGGTCGTGGGTCACCCGCAGCGCGCCGGCCTCCTGGGTGCCGAACCGCTGTGCGAGCTGCAACAACGCCTTGGCGACCCGGCCGGGGACGTCGGTGAAGATCAGGTCCGCCAGGTTGTTGTTGGTGCGCCGCAATCGGCGGGCGAGGACCCGCAGCAGCTGTTCGGCGATCTCGGGACGCTGATCGATCCACGCCTTGAGTGCGTCGCGGTCCATGGTCACCGCCCGGACCTCGGTCACCGTGGTGGCGGTGGAGGTGCGCGGTCCGGGATCGAAGATGGACAGCTCGCCGAACATATCCGACGGGCCCATGATGGTCAGCAGATTCTCCCGGCCGTCCGGGGACCGGCGGCCCAGCTTCACCTTGCCGGACGTGATGATGTACAGCCGATCACCCGGTTCGCCCTCGTTGAAGATGACGTGGCCGCGAGGGAAATCCACGGGCTGCAGCTGTTTGGCGAGCGCAGCCACCGCGGTGGGCTCAACGCCTTGGAAGATGCCTGCTCTGGCGAGGGCCTCGTCCACGAATGTGCTCCTTAAGGAAATGGCTGTAGTCGTCGGGCGGACCGTGCGGTTCGGCCGACAGTGCAGTCTACGCGGCCTGATCGGCGCGCAGTGACAGACACCACGTAAGGAAGGTTAACCGTGGGCGAGTCGGGGCCGATACCGCGCCCGTACGAATCGGCTCGTACGGGCGACGTCGATCAGCTCGCACGGGCGATGTCGAGGGTCTCGCGCGCCTCCTCGCTGCGATTACGGCGGCGGCGCATACGCGCGACCGCCGCCGGTAGTCCGAGCTTGGTCAGCTCGTTGACCTCGGCGTTGCTGGCCTTGTCCAGGTAGGCCTGGACTTCCTCGTCGGGCTCGAGAAGTTTGCGCAGACGGTTCTCCACCCGTTCCATGCCGAGTGCGAACAGCATCAACACCACTGGGAAGAGCACCACAGCGAGTCCTTGCATGCCGGGTAGTTAACACTGTCGAGGTCTCAGATGGAATACGGGAGTAGAACTGAGAAGGCAACGTTGTCGGACGGTTCCGTATGGTGGACGGGTGCGTACCTCCCCCTCAGAAACCGTCGGAAGCGACATTTCCGGCACTGCCGAGGCGGCTGTCGTGCGTCCGGCCACCGGCGGGGCGCGCACCCGTGAATCCCGTACCCGACCGGCGGAAACACGTTTGGGTCTGGTGCGCCGCGCGCGCCGGATGAACCGGCTTCTGGCACGTGCATTTCCCGACGCCCATTGCGAGTTGGATTTCGGTACTCCGCTGGAACTCGCGGTGGCCACGATCCTGTCCGCGCAATGCACGGATGTGCGAGTGAATATGACCACTCCGGCGCTGTTCGCCGCCTATCCGGACGCCCGGGCATATGCCGAGGCCGACCGTGCGGAGCTGGAAGAACTCATCCGGCCCACCGGTTTCTACCGCAACAAGGCGAATTCACTCATCGGCCTCGGACAGGCACTCCTCGAACAACACGACGGTGAATTACCTCACACGATGGCGGAGCTGGTCCGTTTACCCGGCATCGGCCGAAAAACCGCCAATGTGATTCTCGGTAACGCATTCGGAATTCCGGGTATCACCGTCGATACGCATTTCGGCCGGTTGGTGCGCCGCTGGGGCTGGACCACCGAGGAGGACCCGGTAAAAGTCGAACACGCGATCGGCGCGCTGATCGAGCGCAAGGAGTGGACGATGCTGTCGCACCGGGTGATCTTCCACGGGCGCCGCGTCTGTCATGCCCGGAAACCGGCGTGCGGGGTATGTCTGCTGGCCAAGGACTGCCCCTCGTTCGGTGCCGGGCCCACCGATCCGGAAGCGGCGGCCAAGCTCGTGAAGGGACCCGAGGCGCCGCATCTGCTCGAACTGGTGGGCCGGTGAGCCGCGTACCGGTTTTCTGGAAATGGGCGTTGACGGCGGTGATCGTGGCCTTGGCGGCTGCTGTCGCTTTCTGGCCGCGCGGTGGTTCGGAGAACGCCGGCCCGGCAACCGGGCCCACCCGCACGATCGAGCCCGGGCTGCGGGCCGCGTCCGGGGCCGCGCCGTGCCCCGCCGCCTCGGCCGCGGCGCAGCCGCCGGGGCCGCTGACGGATCTGGTGCTGAACTGTCTCGCCGATGCCTCACCGGCTTACCCGGGCCGTCTCACCGGTCGGCCCCTCGTGCTCAACCTGTGGGCGTACTGGTGCCAGCCGTGCCGTACCGAGCTGCCGATCTTCCAGGAATACGCCGACCGGGCGGGTGCCGCGGTGCAGGTGCTGACGGTGCACAGTGATCCGGACGAGGCCAAGGCGCTCGCGCTGCTGGCCGCGCTGAACGACGACCTGCGGGCGCAGGGGCACGCCGAGCTGCACCTGCCCGGTCTGCAGGACCCCGAAGCCCGGGTCCGCGCCGCCGCGCAGGCCCCGACGGCCCTGCCGATCACCGTCCTGGTCCGCCCGGACGGTTCGATCGCGGACTATGTCGCCCGTCCGTTGCGCGACGCCGACGATCTCGCCGCCAGTGTGGCCGGCGCCCTGGGAGTCACCGTATGAGCGAAGAACACCTGCCGCCCTGGCTGAGCGGGGCGGCCGGGCCCGCCCGGCCCGATTTCTCGGACACCTTGGGCCGGACGCGGACCCTGCGCCGCCCGGTGGCGGGTGAGGTCCGCGAGGCCGCGGTACTGGTGCTTTTCGCGGGTGATCCGGCCGGCGACCCGGATGCGCCCGGCGGGCTGCCCGCAGATGCCGAGGTGCTGCTCACCCAGCGTGCGTCGACCATGCGCCAACACCGCGGGCAGGTGGCCTTTCCCGGTGGCGCCGTGGATCCCGGCGACGACGGTCCGGTGGACACCGCGCTGCGGGAGGCATGGGAGGAGACCGGCCTGGACCGGACCGGCGTGCAGCCGATCACCACACTGCCGAAACTGTTCGTCCCGCCCTCGCGTTTCGACGTGACCCCGGTCGTCTCCTACTGGCGGACCCCGAGCGAGGTCCGGGTGATGGACCGGGCGGAGACCGATCGGGTGGTGCGGGTACCGATGGCGGAACTCCTCGACCCGGCCAACCGGTTCCTGGTGCGCAGTGCGCTCGGGTACCGGAGTCCGGCCTTCCAGGTGGACGGAATGTTGGTCTGGGGGCTCACCGGCGGCATACTGGCCGGACTCGTGACTTCACTGGGCTGGGAATCGGAATGGGACCGAACCGACGTGCGTGATCTGGAAGAGGCCTTGGCCGCGGTGGGGATGGTGCTGTGAGCTCCTCGGCGTGGCTCGACATAGCGGTTGTCATATTGGCGCTCCTGGCCGCCTCCTCGGGGTGGCGGCAGGGCGCGGTGGCCTCCGCGCTGGCTTTTCTCGGGGTGGTGCTGGGCGCGGTCGCCGGCATCCTGATCGCCCCGCACATTCTCGTGCACATCGACGAGGGCCGCAGCCGGGTACTGGCGGGCGTCCTGCTCATCGTGCTGCTGGTGATCGTCGGTGAAGTCGCCGGCATGGTGCTGGGCCGGGCGGCGCGCAGCGGGATGACCCATCCGTTCGCGCGCGGTGTCGACAGTGTGGTGGGCGCGGTGCTGCAGACCGGCGCGGTGCTGGTGACGGCCTGGCTGCTGGCGCTCCCGTTGGCGACCTCGTCGCAGCCCGCCATCGCCTCGGCCATCAACAGTTCCCGTGTCCTCGCCGACGTCAACCGGGTCGCCCCCGACTGGTTGCGCCACTTGCCCAACGAGTTCTCCAAACTGCTCAACACCTCGGGCCTGCCGGATGTGATCGGTCCGTTCGGGCGCGCGCCCATCGCCGCGGTGGAACCGCCGGATCCGAGCGTGCTGGCCAGTCCGGTGGCCGGTTCCCTGCAGCAGAGCGTGCTGCGTATCCGCGGGGTGGCGCCGAGCTGTCAGCGGGCACTGGAGGGTTCCGGGTTCGTGGTGGCGCCGGAGCGGGTGATGACCAATGCCCATGTGGTGGCCGGAACCACCAGTGTGACGGTGGATTCCGCGGCCGGGCCGCTGGATGCCACGGTCGTCGAATTCGATCCGTCCATGGATATCGCGGTGCTGTCGGTGCCCGGGCTGGTCGCTCCGGTCATCCCGCAGGCGCCGGAACCGGCGGGATCGGGTGAGAGCGCGATCGTGCTCGGCTATCCCGGCGGTGGTCGGTACACGGCGAGCGCGGCCCGGGTGCGCGAGACCCTGGACCTGACCGGTCCCACCATCTACCGGGACGGCACGGTGGAGCGTGAGGTGTACACCGTGCGTGGGTCGGTACGGGCCGGGAATTCGGGTGGCCCCCTGGTCGATACCGAGGGCAAGGTACTGGGCGTGGTGTTCGGTGCCGCGGTCACCGACGACGACACCGGCTACGTGCTCACCCTCGACGAGGTCCGGGAACGTATCGATATCGCGCCGTCGGCCAGTTCGCCGGTGGACACCGGTCCCTGCGTACTGAGCTGACGGCCCGCGGCGGCCGGGCCGCATCCGGCGTACCTCCGCCCCCGCTCTGCGGTGCGTCCGGTTGCGGACGGGTTCGGCCGGGCAGCGGCTCTCAGACAGCGCGGCCCGGTCTTCGCCGGTCCGTTCCGGCGAGCAGTTTCGCGATCTCCGCGGTGACCGCGTCCGGGTTCTCCTGATGCGCGAAATGCGCGGCGTCCCGGATGGTGACCACCCGGCGGTGCGGCGACAGCTCCGGGCCGCTGTGCACGGTGGCCGGCAGGATGTAGCGGTCGAACTCGCCGCGCATGGAGACCACCGGGATATCGATCGGCCGACGCATCACGGCCATGAACCGGCGACCGTCGGCGCGCCACTGGCTGCGGAAGGCCCAGCGCCGGTATTCCAGCCCGCAGTGGGCGGCCCCGGGAATCCGGATGGCCGAACGCATCCGGTTCGCGCTGTCGGCGAATTCCGCGGTACGCGCCCAGGACCGCGCGCCGCGGTCGGCCAGGATCCGCAGCGCACCCGCACCGTCGTCGCGGGTGAGCCGGTGTTCGGGGTAGCGGGGGAGCTGATCGCGCAGGAACTCCGGTAACCACGCTCGACGTTGGGCGTTGTCGCGCAGCACCGAACTCTTCAGGGCCGCCGGATGCGGTGAGGACACCACGGCGATCGACCGGACCAGCCGCGGGTGCAGCACGGCGGTCGCCCAGCAGACCAGGCCGCCGTCGGCGTGCCCGACCAGGGTCGCGCCGGTGTGCCCGAGGGCGCGGATCAGGCCGGCGATATCACCGGCCAGCGTCCAGCCGTCATAGCCGCGCGGTGGTTTGTCACTGTCGCCGTAGCCGCGCAGATCGACCGCGACCACATGATTACCGAGTTCGGCGAGCGCGGTGAGCTGATGGCGCCACGACCACCAGAAGTCCGCGAACCCGTGCAGCAGGACGACCAGCGGCGCCTCGGGATGCTCCGGCCCGGCGCTCGCGATGTGCAGCCGTATTCCGTTGGCGTGCACATCGCGGTGCGTCCAAGGGCCGCCGAAGCGCACGCTGGACGGGTCCGGTGGAAAGTTCGACGCCACGTCGTCCGAGCGTAGTGAACGCCGGGGCGTCGCCGTGTGCCGGTCCCGCCTACCGCTGCGTGGTCTTCTCCAGCGCGCTCGGCTCGTCGTGGCTGCCGAACCCGGAGGGCAGAACCGTGCGGGTCTGCCTGAGCGAATCGATGGTCTTCTCCGGTGCGCGCAGCTTCTTCACCTTGCGGTAGCCGAGGAACGCCAGCAGCGCGGTCACCAGGATCATGAGCGCGAAGACGATCCAGAACGCGGCCCATCGGGTGAGCCAGATGTCCAGCGTCTCGGCCACGGCGAAGAAGAAGAAGAAACTGCTGAACAGCAGCACGGTCAACGCGCCGATGAAGAAGACGCTGCCCTGCAGGCCCTTCTTGATCTCACCGGTCACCTCGGCCTTGGCCAGGGCCACCTCGGCGCGGACCAGGGTCGAGACCTGCTCGGAGGCGTCGCGGACCAGACTGCCGAAACTGGCCGATGCGTGCGGGTCGATCTCGGACAGCGGAATCGAGGTGACCGTGCCGCCTCGTACACCGTCTCCGTTACCGCCCTGTGTGACACTCACGTGGTCGACCCTCTCCCTGTCCCGATCCTGCTCGGTCTTACTGTTCTGGTTCTAGCGCATCCGCGTCACGCCGTGCTCGGTGGACACGCCCACGCCGCAACAGTAGCGCCGAACCGGCCAGCGATGCGGCCATGGACGTCACCAGGACCGCGGCCTTGGCGAGTTCGGCGGAATCGGGATAGTCCTCCAGTGCCAGTTCCGCCACCAGCAGGCTAACGGTGAACCCGATCGCGCCCAGCACCGACAGGGCGAACATGTCCCGATAACCCAGATGCGCGGGGCGTTCGGCGATTCCGGTGCGGACGGCCAGCCAGCTGATCCCGAAGATGCCGGTGGTCTTGCCGATCAGCAGACCGAGAATGATCGCCAGCGACAGCCGATCGGTGAACAGATCGCCGAAAACTTCCGCGTTGATCGGTACGCCGGCCGCGAAGAGCGCGAACAGCGGCACGCACAGCCCGGCCGAAATGGGTTGGAAGCGGTGCTCCCAGCGGGCGGCGGGGGCTTCGGCCTCACCCTCGTCCGGGCGGACCCGGGTGAGCAGACCACAGGCGACGCCCGCCAGCGTCGGATGGATATGCGCTTCGTGCAGCGCATACCAGCAGACCAGGGCCAGCGGAATGTAGATCAGCGGAGAGGTCCACCGTTTGTGCTGCGCGAACCACCAGCCCGCGCAGCAGGCCAGTGCGGCCGCCAGCCAGGTGAAAGCCAAGCCGGTGGTGAACAGTACCGCGATGAGCACGATCGCCATCAGATCGTCGACCACGGCCAGGCTCAGTAGGAAGACCCGTGCACTGGCCGGGATCCGGGAACCGGTCATGGCCAGTACCGCGAGGGCGAAGGCGATATCCGTGGCGACCGGAATAGCCCAGCCGCGGTCCATTCCGTCGACCCCGAAACCCACCGTGTAGGCGATCACCGCCGGCGTCACCACCCCGCCGGCGGCCGCGATGATCGGGAGCGCGGCGCGTTTGCGGTCGGCGAGTTCGCCCACGACGAGTTCGCGTTTGAGTTCGAGCCCGGCCACGAAGAAGAAGACAGCGAGCAGTCCGTCCTTCACCCAGTCGGCCAGGGTGAGGTCCAGGTGCAGCGGCGGGATCGTCAGATGGGTTTCGGTGAGTGTGAGGTAGCTCTGGCCCCACGGCGAGTTCACCCAGAGCAACGCCACCGCGGCCGCGATGAGCAGGAGTGCGCCACCGACGGTTTCGGTCCGCAGATATCGGGCGAGTTCCTGCCGGGGGTTGGTGACCACGGGAAAACCTTTCGGTCGCACGGACGTCTACCGCGCCCGCCGGGAAAGTCTCTTTCCGCAGACGCGCGCCCATCTCGCCGACCAGACTTCCCGGCACACCTTCCGCAATTCTATTGGCGACGCCTCCGACGCCGGGGGCGGGGTCCGCGCGACGCCGCGCACCGAGGTCCGCGCGACGCCGCGCACCGAGGTCCGGGCGGTCGGCCGAGAGCTCGGGCTGCGGGAGGAGATCGTGGCGCGGTAGCCGTTCCCGGGCACGGGGATCCGAATCAGGTCGGAGTTCGAGCCGACCGGTAAGGCGTAACGGCTGCCGTCCACGCGCCTCGCCGGTCGCGGTATCGCGGTCGTCTGCGGCCGGCCATGCGGAGAGGATGGGAAATGCGTGTGATCCCCCTAGACCGACCGGGAAGGTGCACGGTACTGCCGGGGCGTGGTGACTGCTGTGCTGCGAACAGTCGCCGGCAGCACCCCCGCGAAACGGGCTCGCCCCCGCGAGTCGGCCGACGGAAAGAGGCCGTGGCTCGCGTGGGCGGGTGCCCGGAGCGGTCTCGGTCAGTCGGCCCGACCGGCTCGGATGGCCTCGAAGACCTGCGGATCGACCAGGGTGGAGGTATCACCGAGTTCCCGGCCCTCGGCGACATCGCGCAACAACCGGCGCATGATCTTGCCGCTGCGGGTCTTGGGCAATTCGGGCACCACGTGGATCTCCCGCGGACGGGCGATCGGGCTGATCTCGCGCGCCACCTCGGCCTTGAGTTCATCGACCATCGTGGCCCCGGTGTCGGCTGCCCCGGCGGTGAGGATGACGAAGGCCACGATGCCCTGACCGGTCGTCTCGTCGCTGGCGCCGACCACCGCCGCCTCCGCCACACCGGAATGCCCGACCAGCGCCGATTCCACTTCGGCGGTGGAGATGCGGTGGCCGGAAACATTCATCACATCGTCGACCCGGCCCAGCACCCACAGATCGCCGTTGACATCGAGTTTGGCGCCGTCACCGGCGAAGTACCAGCCCTGGTCGCCGAAACGGTCCCAGTAGGTGGCCCGGTACCGCTCCATATCGCCCCAGATGCCCCGCAGCATCGACGGCCACGGCTGGTCCAGGACCAGATAGCCGTTGGCCTCGGTCTCACCACGCCGCACGGCCTTGCCCTCTTCGTCGACCACCGCGGCCGAGACACCGGGTACGGGAGTCATGGCGGCGCCCGGTTTGGTCGCGGTGATACCGGGCAGCGGCGAGATCATGATGGCGCCGGTCTCGGTCTGCCACCAGGTGTCCACGATCGGAGCGGTGCCGGAGCCGATCACGTCCCGGTACCAGCGCCAGGCCTCCGGGTTGATCGGTTCGCCGACCGACCCGAGCACGCGGATGCTGGACAGATCGTGCGCGTCGGGGATCTGGCGGCCCCATTTCATGAAGGTGCGCACCAGCGTCGGCGCCGTGTAGTAGATCGTGACGCCGTACTTCTCGATGATCTGCCAGTGCCGGTGCTCGTCGGGGAAATTCGGCGTGCCCTCGTAGAGCACCTGGGTGGCGCCGTTGGCCAGCGGGCCGTAGACGATATAGCTGTGCCCGGTCACCCAGCCCACATCGGCGGTGCACCAGTACACATCGGTTTCGGGTTTGTGGTCGAAGACCACCCGGTGGGTGTAGCTGGTCTGGGTGAGATAGCCGCCGCTGGTGTGCAGGATCCCCTTGGGCTTACCCGTGGTCCCCGAGGTGTACAGGATGAACAGGGGATGTTCGGCGTCGAAGGCCTGCGCCTCGTGCACCGGATCGGCCTGCGCGACCGTCTCGTGCCACCACAGGTCGCGGCCCTCGGTCCACTCCACTTCGGTGCCGACCCGGCGGACCACCAGGACGTGCTCGACGCTGGAGGGCACATCGCCCTTGGCGAGCAGGGCCTCGTCGACGGCCTCTTTCAGCGGTGCGGGATTACCGCGTCGCCATTGCCCGTCGACGGTGATGACCAGGCGCGCTTCGGCGTCGTCGATCCGCTGGCGCAGTGCGGTGGGCGAGAAACCGGCGAAGACCAGCGAATGCGGCAGCCCGAGCCGGGCACAGGCCAGCATGGCCACGATGGTCTCGGGGATCATCGGCATATAGATCGCGACCCGGTCGCCCGCGGTCAGCCCGAGTTCGGTCAGATAGTTGGCGGCCCGGCTCACCTCGGCGAGCAGGTCGGAATAGGTGACTGTGCGGGAATCGCCCGGTTCACCCTCCCAGTGCAGCGCGACCTTGTCGCCGCGCCCCGCCAGCACATGGCGGTCCACGCAGTTGTAGGCGACATTGAGCCGGCCGCCGACGAACCATTTCGCGACCGGCGCGTCGGTCCAGTCGAGTACCTGGTTCCACCGCTCGTGCCAGTGCAGGTGGTCGGCCTGCTCGGCCCAGAACGCTTCGCGGTCCTGCGCGGCCCGCTCGTAGATACCGGCATCGACATTCGCCGCGGCAGCGAACTCCGCACTCGGCGGGTAGGCGTCCGGGTGATCGGCGGTTTCGGTCATCTGAGTCACTTCCTTCGCATTACCTGCACCATAAGGGGCCAACTGTGACCCTAGACTCTCGCTCCGGGCCGCCGAGGTGATCCCGGGACGAATGGTCGCCGGTGCCCGGTGAGCGGCAGGCGGCGGCCGACGAACGGCCGTCCGGCGGCGCGGTCGTCGGTGCCGGAGTTCACGAACCCGGCAGGATCGCGCACCCGGCCCTATAGTCTGCTGACAACTCTGCGGGGTGCCGAGGCCGTGGTCGTGACGAGCCGGGAGGGTGTGTGAGGGGATCGTCGTGGGTGCTGCGGGCGGCCGCCCTGGTAGTGGTTCTGGTCGGCGCGACGGTACTGCCGGCCTGCGCGGTGACACCGGCCCTCGGCGCATCGATCGCGGTCAACGGGTCCGAACCGCAGAACCCGCTGGTGCCGTCGAACACCAACGAGAACGGCGGCGGGCGCATCGTGGACCGGTTGTTCGCCGGATTACGTCGCATCGCGGCGGACGGCGGTCTGCACGACGAGGTCGCCGAATCCATCGAAACCACAGATCAGCAGTTCTACCGCATCAGGTTGAAACCCGGCTGGACGTTCTCCGACGGTTCCCCGGTGACCGCACATTCGTTCGTCGACGCCTGGAATTACGGCGCCCTGGTCACCAACGCGCAGCTGCAGAGCTACACCTATGCGCCGATCGCCGGATTCGAGGACGTGCAGGCCGACCCGCCGCGGGCACAGACCATGTCCGGCCTGCGGGTGCTCGACGATCTCACCTTCACCGTCGCCTTGAAAGAGCCCACGATCGACTTCCGGACCCGGCTGGCCTACGCCCCGTTCTATCCGTTGCCCGCGGCGGCGTACGCGGATATGGAGGCGTTCGGGCAGCGGCCGATCGGTAACGGCCCGTACCGCTTCGCGGCCGCCGACGCCTGGCAGCACGATGTGAAACTGGATCTGGTGTCCAACGAGAGCTACCGGGGCGGGCGTCCGGCTCGCAACAAGGGCCTGACCTTCGTGTTCTATTCGGACTTCGACGCCGCTTACGCCGATCTGCTGGCCGGCAACCTCGATGTACTGGATACGGTGCCCGCCAGCGCGCTGACCGTGGTGGACGACGATCTGGGAGAGCGGGCGGTCTCGGCGCCGACCGCGCAGAACCAGTGGATCGGCACCCAGCCGGGCCTGCCGCATTTCGGCGGCGAGGAAGGCCGGTTGCGCCGGCACGCGATCTCGATGGCCATCCAGCGGCAGGCCATCGGCGACAAGATCTTCCGGGGCACCCGCGCTCCCGCCCGCGACTACACCTCGCGGGTGCTCCCGGGCTACGACGGTGATCTGCCGGGCGCGCGGGTGCTGGACTACAACCCCGACGAAGCGCGGCGGCTGTGGGCAAAGGCCGACGAGATCTCGCCGTGGTCCGGACGTTTCGAGATCGCCTACAACGCCGACGGCGACCATCAGGCATGGGTGGACGCGGTCGCCAACAGCATCAAGAACACCCTGGGTATCGAGGCCGTGGGCGCGGCCCTGCCGACATTCAAACAATTGCGCGATCAGATCACGGGCCGGACCGTCGGAAAAGCGTTCCGGTCGGGCTGGCAGGGCGACTATCCGACCATGCTCCAGTTCCTGGAGCCGGGTTTCCTCAGCAACTCCGAGACCAACGACTTCGACTATCACAGCCCCGAATTCGACGCGCTCATCGCGGCCGCGGAGGCGGCGCCGACGGAGGCCGAGTCGTGGGCGCTGGTGGCTCGCGCGCAGACGCTGCTCCTGCGGGATATGCCGACCATCCCGATCTTCGACTACGTCAATTCGGCGGGGTACTCCGAGCGGGTCCGCGGTGTCGCCTTCGCCTGGAACGGCCTGGCCGATTTCGAGAACATCGAGCTGATATGACTGCCGCCCGCGAACCCTCGTCCCGACCGCAGGAGTGCCCATGGCGTGGTATGTAGTGCGGCGGCTGCTGCAGATGATCCCGGTGTTCTTCGGCGCGACCCTGCTCATCTACTTCTTGATCTACAAGATCTCCGGCGGCTCGGTCGCCGCGCTGGCCGGTGACCGAACCCTCACGCCCGCGCTGGAGGCGCAGCTGAAGGCGCGCTACCACCTCGACCGCTCTTTCCTGGTGCAGTACCTCTACTATCTGAAGGGCATCTTCACATTCGATCTCGGCACCACATTCTCCGGTCGTTCGGTGAAAGACGAACTGGCCCGCGCGTTTCCGATCACTCTCCGGCTCGCGGTACTGGCACTGGTATTCGAGGCGGTGTTCGGGATCCTGTTCGGCACGCTGGCCGGACTGCGGAAGGGCAAGCTGTTCGACTCCACCATGCTGGTACTGAGCCTGGTGGTGATCGCGGTGCCGGTGTTCGTACTCGGTTTCCTCGCGCAGTACCTGCTGGGCGTCGAATGGGGGATCGCGCCGGTCACCGTCGGCGCCGATGCGAGCTGGGGTCGCTTGATCGTGCCGGCGCTGGTGCTCGGCTCGCTGTCCTTCGCCTATGTCCTGCGGCTGACCCGCAACGCCGTGGCGGAGAACCGGGACGCCGATTATGTGCGTACCGCCACTGCCAAGGGCCTACCGAGGCGCCGGGTGGTCCGGGTGCACATCCTGCGCAATTCGCTCATTCCGGTGGTCACCTTTCTCGGCGCCGATCTGGGCGCGCTGATGGGCGGTGCGATCGTCACCGAGGGGATCTTCAACATCCCGGGTGTCGGCGGCACCCTGTATCAGGCGGTCGTCCGCGGTGAGGCTCCGACCGTGGTCTCCTTCGTCACAGTCCTCATCGTGGTGTTCCTGCTCGCCAACCTGCTGGTGGACCTGCTGTACGCCGTGCTCGATCCGCGGATTCGCTATGCCTGAACAGGAGTGCGGTCATGTCCGATGAGAAGCCGGCCGGCCCGATCAGGCCCGACCGGCAACGCTGGGTCGCCGCGGCGGACGCGGTGACCGTCGAAACCACCGATCGCTTGCGCGTGGCGGGCACACCGCGGGGGTTCTGGGGGCAGGCCTGGCACGGTCTGCGCCGCAACCCACTGTTCCTGATCTCGATGACGATCATCGCGCTGGTTCTGGTGGTCGCGGCCTTCCCGGGGCTGTTCACCGATCAGGACCCGCGCTACTGCGTGGTCGACAACAGTCTGCTTCCGCCGAGTTCGGCGCACTGGTTCGGATTCGACCTGCAAGGGTGCGATATCTATGCCCGCACCGTCTACGGGGCTCGGGCCTCGGTCCTCGTCGGCGTCGGGACAGCCCTGCTGTTCGTGCTGATCGGCGCGACACTCGGCGCGCTGGCCGGTTACTACGGTGGGCTGCTCGATTCGGTGATATCGCGGATTTCCGAAATCGTCTATGCCATCCCGTTGATGCTCGCCGCCATCGTGCTCATGCAACTGTCGACCACGCGCACGGTCGGGCTGGTGATCGTCACCCTCGCCGGTTTCACCTGGCCGCAGGCGGCCCGGATCGCCCGTGGCGCGGTCATCGCCGCGAAGAACAGCGAATACGTGCTGGCGGCCCGGGCCCTCGGCGTCTCCCGCCTCGGCATCCTGGTCCGGCATGTGCTGCCGAACTCGCTGGGCCCGGTGATCGTGGTGACCGCGATCTGGCTCGGGGTCTTCATCGTCACCGAGGCAACCCTATCGTTCCTCGGTGTCGGCCTGCCGCCCACCGAGGTCTCCTGGGGCGCCGATATCGCCACCGGCCAGCAGCAGTTGCGCGGCGGCTCGCTGATCCTGTTCTATCCGGCCACCGCGCTGGCACTGACAGTGCTCGGTTTCATCATGCTCGGTGACGCGCTGGGCGACGCCCTGGATCCGAAGGGCCGGGCGTCGAAGTGATCCTCACTGTGCACGAGCGAATTCGAGGCGGGGAGCGGATATGAGTGACGACGCCCATGCGGAGCGTCCGCTGTTGCGGATCCGGGATCTGCGGATCGCGTTCGGGGACGGGGACCACCGGGTGGACGCGGTCCGCGGTATCGACCTCACGGTGTATCCGGGGGAGACGGTGGCGATCGTCGGCGAGAGCGGTTCGGGGAAATCGACCACCGCGCACGCGATCATCGGCCTGCTTCCGCGCGCCGGCCGGATCGTCGGCGGCGGTATCGAATTCGACGGAGCCGAACTCACCGGTGCGGCCGAATCACGCTTGGTGGAACTGCGCGGCACGAGAATCGGTTTCGTACCGCAGGATCCGATGTCGAACCTCGATCCGGTGCACAAGATCGGCTTCCAGATCCGGGAGACTCTCGCGGCCAACGGTATCGCGCGTGGCCGGGCCGCCCGGGACCAGGCGGTGGAACTGCTGCGTTCCGCGGGAATACCGGACCCCGAGCAACGGATCGACCAGTATCCGCACGAACTTTCCGGCGGCCTGCGGCAGCGCGCGTTGATCGCGATGGCCCTGTCGGGGCGGCCCGCGCTGCTGATCGCCGACGAACCCACCTCGGCCCTCGATGTCACCGTGCAGCGCCGGATTCTCGACCATATCGACAGCCTCACCGGTGAATTCGGCACCGCGATGCTGCTCATCACCCATGATCTCGGGCTGGCCGCCGAACGGGCCGAACATCTGGTGGTGATGTACCGCGGCCGGGTGGTGGAATCGGGACCCGCGCTGGAACTGCTGCGCGACCCGCGGCACGAGTACACCCGCAAACTGGTCGACTCGGCGCCCTCCCTGGCGGCCGCCCGGCGGCCGGAACGAGTGCGCGAGCCCGCCGCCCGGGACGCCGTCCTGGTGGCGGACCGGCTCACCAAGAGGTTTCGGACCCGCGGTTCGGTGCCGTGGCGGTCGGGGGAAGCCGTTGCGGTCGAGAACGTTTCGTTCACACTGCACCGCGGACGCACCACCGCCCTGGTCGGTGAGTCCGGGTCCGGCAAGTCCACGGTCGCGCAGCTGGTGCTCGGCCTGCTGGAACCCAGCTCCGGGTCGGTCGTCTTCGACGGCGCGGATATCGGTCGTCTGAGAGGCCGTGAGCAGATCCGGTTCCGCCGCCGGGTACAACCGATCTTCCAGAACCCGTACGCCTCGCTGGACCCCATGTACTCGATTCATCGGTGTATCGACGAACCGCTACGAACCCACGGGCTCGGCACCCGCACCGAACGGCAGAGCCGGGTCCGTGAACTGCTGGAGCACGTCGCACTGCCGAGCAGTGTGCTGGCCCGCTACCCCAACGAGCTGTCCGGCGGTCAGCGGCAGCGGGTGGCCATCGCGCGCGCCCTGGCCCTGGAACCGGAACTGCTGGTCTGCGATGAGGCGGTGTCCGCGCTCGACGTACTGGTCCAGCAGAACATCCTCGACCTGCTCACCCGCCTGCAGGACCAACTCGGCCTGACCTATCTGTTCATCACCCACGACCTGGCGGTGGTGCGTCAGCTCGCCGACGAAGTCCTGGTGATGCACCGGGGGCGGGTCGTCGAAGCGGCACCGACAGCGCAGATCTTCGATTCTCCGAATGCCGAGTACACCCGCCGCCTGCTCGAGGCCATCCCCGGTCGCGAACTGCTCACCGGCTGATCCTGCCGCCCGTGGCGGTGGTTCTCGCCGCGGGCCGGCGCCCGAGCCGGAACCCGGCGCGGTAGCGTGCTGATCCGTGACCGATCCGCTCGCGCCGCTCATCGAACTGCCCGGTGTCCGGGCCGCCGCCGACAAGGCCCGCGACGCGCTGGCCGAGGTCCATCGGCACCGGGCCAACCGCCGCGGCTGGGCGACCACCGCCGCCGAGGCATCGGTACGCGCCGCACGCTCGTCGGCGGCACTGGAAGGCGGCAGTACGGAACTGCCGGCCGACGGCACGATCACCGACCCGATCCTGACCGGCGCGTTGCGGGTGGGACAGGCACTCGACGGCGACGCACTGCGCAACCTGGTCGGCATCTGGGAACGCGCGCCGCTGCAGGCACTGGCCCGGTTACATCTGCTGGCGGCCGCCGACCTGGTGGCCGACGAGAGCGAATTGGGCCGCCCCCGCGCCGACGGAGGCGTCGCCGAACGCCTGGACATGCTGGCACAGACGCTGCTGAGCACCTCCGCCCCCGCGCCGGTCATCGCGGCCGTGGTGCACGGTGAGCTGCTGACCCTGAAACCGTTCGGTTCGGCCGACGGAGTGGTCGCGCGGGCCGCCTCCCGGCTGGTGACGGTGGCGAGTGGGCTCGATCCCCGTTCGCTCGGCGTGCCCGAGGTCTTCTGGCTACGCCGTCGCCAGGCCTACCTCGACGCGGCGGCCGGGTTCGGGTTCGGGACCGCCGACGGTGTCGGCGGCTGGGTGCTGTTCTGCTGCGCTGCGCTCGAGGACGGCGCGCGGGAAGCGACTTCCATAGCGGACGCCGCCACCGGTTGACCGGGCCTCTGCGCCCGGGCGTGGACCTTCCCGGAACGTCAAAGCGGGCGGCGTGGTCGTAAGACCTCACCGCCCGCGAGCACGGACTACCCGGTTACCATGCGTGCTGGTTTGGGTTGTGTTCTCCGGCCTCGGCGTTCCTCCGGGCTCCGCAGCAGCTCATCCCCGCAGCTATGCGAGGCCATCGCCGGCAACGGACCGGATTTCGCAGGCCCACAACGCTTCTGCCCTTGTCGCGGCGAGCTCCGCGTGGGTGCCTGGAGTCCGTGCTGGGAAGGGTGGGACGGGAGACTGAGCCTTCTCTTCCGGCTCCGCCTTGGCCTTCCTTCCTTCCGTGCCTCCATTTTTACACTGTGACTGCACTCACATCAAGGGTTGAGGCAACTTCGTAGAACAAATGGAGATCGGGCACAACGGTCGGAGTCTTATGCTATAAGCCCTGGTCGTGCGGGTGATCATCGCCGTCGCAGTATTCGGTAGGTCACCGCCCCCGCGACAAGGGCGCTGGCCGCGACGGCGAGTCCGGTGGCCACGGGTTTCGACGGCGCATGGAAGCGTGACCACAGCGAGACCGGGTTGGAGAAGCCGAGTATCGGCCAGCCCCGGCTCGTCGCCTCGCGGCGCAGACCGCGGTCGGGATTTACCGCGGTGGGGTGGCCGACGGCGGTGAGCATCGGCAGATCGGTGATCGAATCGGAATACGCGTAGCAGCGTGAGAGGTCGTAACCCTCGGCCGCGGCGAGCTTCTCGATCGCGGTGACCTTTCCGTCGCCGTAGCAGTAGAAGTCGACCGCCCCGGTGTACTTGCCGTCCACGACCTCCATCCTGGTCGCGGCGGTATGGGTGGCGCCCAGCGCTTCGGCGATCGGTGCCACCACTTCCTCGCCCGAGGCGGAGACGATCACTACATCGTGTCCGCGAATGCGGTGGTCCGCGATGAGATCCACGGCCTCCGCGTAGATCAGCGGGTCCACCAGCTCGTGCAGGGTATCCGCCACGATCGAGCGGATCTGGGCGACATCCCACCCGGCGACCATATCGGTGATGTGAGCCCGCATCCGCTCCATCTGATCATGATCGGCGCCGGAGAGCAGGAACATGAAGTGGGCGTAACTGCTCTCCAGTACGGCCCGCCGATTGATCAGCCCCTGGTCGAAGAACGGTTTGCTGAACACGTAGGTGCTCGATCTGGCTATCACCGTCTTGTCCAGATCGAAGAAGGCGGCGATGCGGCCGTTCTCGCGGTGCCGATCGCCGGGAGATGGTGTCGTTTTACCGGAGCCCGTCACCGCTCCAGGATAGGCAACAGCGCGTTGCGTGTCGTGCCCACTTTGCGCACATCTGCGCGCTGACCAGTGGTTTTACCGCCCGGTGGGAGGTGAGGGTGACCTGTGGAACTTCTTTGGCGTCGGGCTTGCGTTCCGGCCCGTTCTTGGGTGTAGTATTGCTGGCACCTGGACATGTTCCAGGCGTGTTCAGCCCGACCCCCCGGGGCTGAACCCCGACGGCCCCAGCCTCCTCCCCCCCCGGCTGGGGCCGTCCTCTATTCACAGGGCGGTCGCCGGAGCGAAAAAGTTCTCCACAGCCCGCGAGTTGTCCACAATCGCCGCGGCCACCGGTCCCAGCAGGTCCGATCGGGCGACGCTGGGTCCATGGATCACGACGCGACACCCACCGCCGGAGAGCCACCCGCGGTACTGGTGCTCATCCGGGACGAACGGTTACGCGAGGAAGTTCGCCGGGTCGCCGCCGCGGCGGGCCGGCGAATCGATGAATCCGAACCGCCCGTCGGCCGGCACCCGTGGTCGGCGGCACCGCTCGTGGTGCTCGACACCGAGGCCGCCGTGGTGTCCGCGGGCACGGCGCCCCCGCGGCGCAGCGGAGTGGTGACCGTCACCGACGGTGAACCCGGATTGGCCGATTGGCAGGCGGCCGCGGTGATCGGGGCCGAACGGGTGATCGCCCTCCCGGCCGCCGCGGTCACGCTCATCGAGAAATTCGCCGAATACGGGGAACAGCGCACCGATGGCGGAGTGGTGATCGCTCTGGCCGGCGCGGGCGGTGGCGCCGGGGCATCGGTTCTCGCCGCCGCGACCGCGCTGCGCTCGGCCAGCGCCGGGTTCCGGCCGCATACGGTCCTGGTCGACGGCGCGCCCCGCGGCGGCGGCCTCGATCTGCTGCTCGGTATCGAGGGCGCGCCGGGCCTGCGCTGGCCGGATCTGGTCGTGGACGATGGCCGCGTCGCCGCCGCCGAACTGCACAATGCGCTCCCCGCCGCGGGCGGCGGGCTCTCCGTGCTGTCCGGTGGCCGCGGCCGGGGACGGACCGGCCCCATCGGAGCGGCCGCGATGCACGCGGTCGTCGAAGCCGCACGGGGTGCGGGTGATCTCGTGGTCTGCGATATCTCCAGCGAGCGCGGGCCACAGACCGACCGGATCCTCGATGCCGCCGACCTCGTGGTGCTCGTCGTGCCCGCGCAGTTGCGCGCGGTGGCGGCAGCCGGTGCCGCGGCGGAATGGATCGCGCAGCGCAACCCGAACCGCGGTCTGGTGGTGCGCGGTCCGGCGCCCGGCAACCTGCGCGGCCACGATATCGCCGCCGTACTGGAACTGCCGCTGCTGGCGGCGGTCCGGGCGCAACCAGGGCTGGCCGCGCGGCTCGAACGTCGCGGTCTGCGGCTACGGCGCGGCCCCCTGCGGGACGCCTGCGATGCGGTACTTGCGGTGCTGAGCCCACCCGACCCGCGGCGGGCAGGATGAGCGCCGAACATCCGGGGGTGGTGACGACCGAACTGCTGGAACGGGTGCGCGAACGGCTGGCCGGAGACCGCGCGGAGCCCGAGCCCGCACGGGTCGCGGCGGCCATCCGTGCCGAAGCGGGCGGAATGCTGGGCGATACCGATCTGCTGCGCGCCTTGCGGTTGCTGCAGACCGAACTCACCGGAGCGGGTGTGCTCGAACCGCTGCTGCACGACCCCACGGTAGCCGATGTGCTGGTCACAGCTCCGGACGCGGTATGGATCGATCGGGGCCGGGGGGTCGAGCGGACCGCGACGACCTTTCCCGACGAAGCCGCCGTGCGGCGGCTCGCACAGCGCCTGGCGCTCTCGGCGGGCCGTCGCCTCGACGATGCCCAGCCCTGGGTCGACGGGCAATTGTCCGGCCGGGAACTGGTGCTGGGACAGAGCTTCGGCGTCCGGCTGCACGCCGTGCTCGCCCCGATCGCTCGCGGTGGCACCTGCCTGTCGCTCCGGATCCTGCGCCCGGCCACCCAGGGCCTGGACGCGCTCGCCCGGTCCGGCGCGGTGCCCTCCGGCGCGAAAATCCTGCTGCAACAGATCGTGCGTGCGCGCCTGGCCTTCCTCGTGGTCGGCGGCACCGGCGCGGGGAAGACCACCTTGCTCTCCGCGCTGCTCGCCGAGGTGGACAAAGGGGAGCGCATCGTCTGTGTCGAGGACGCGGCCGAACTCGCGCCCCCGCATCCGCATGTGGTCCGATTGGTGGCCCGGCCGCCCAATATCGAAGGGGCAGGGGAGATCACCTTGCGTGACCTGGTCCGGCAGGCGTTGCGTATGCGTCCCGATCGCATAGTGGTGGGCGAAGTGCGCGGTGCGGAGGTCGTCGATCTGCTCACCGCGTTGAACACCGGGCACGACGGTGGGGCCGGAACGATTCACGCGAACTCGATCCGGGAGGTGACCGCGCGGCTCGAGGCGCTGGCGGGGCTGGGCGGAATGGACCGGCCGACGCTACACAGTCAACTGGCCGCTGCCGTTCAGGTGGTGCTGCACGTCCGCCGGCGCGCCGACGGCTTCCGGTACCTCGCGGAAATCGGCGTGGTGCAGCGGGACAGCGCCGGCCGGGTAGAGACCCTGGCGGCATGGCGGGCGGCCGGCCCGGCGCCCGCCGCCGGGATTCTGCAGGCGGTGCTCGCGGAAAGGGCCGGATGATGTCCCCGGTGGCGGTCGGCCCGGTCGCGGCGGCACTGGGATGTACCACGGCGGCGCTGTTGCTCACGCCGGGTCCGGCGGGCCGGCGGCGATTCGGCAGGGTTTTCGAAGTCCGGACTGCACGCGTCTTTCCGACGCGGTGGGCGATACGCGGGGCAGCCGGTGTCGCATGTGCGCTGGCATTCATGCTGGGCAGTGGCAGCTTGATGGCCGCGCTGCTCGTCGCGGGCACCATGGCGGTCCGGCTGCGCCGCGCCCGCCGGGCCCGTCTGCACCGCACCGAATGCGGGCACCTCCTCGACGGGCTCGAAGCCGTCATCTCCGAACTCCGGGTGGGCGCGCACCCGAGCGCCGCGGCCGCGATCGCTGCTCGGGAGAGTGGCGGTATCGCGGCCGCGGCCTTCGCGGTCGGTTCGGCGCGCAGCAGGCTGGGCGGGTCCGGTGCGGAAGGGTTGCACCGCCCCGATTCGGTGATCGCCGCCGAGCTGGGCCGCGTGGCCGATGCCTGGCGGGTCGCCGAGCGCCACGGTCTGGCTCTGGCCGAACTCCTGGCCGCGGCCCGTGCCGACCTGGTCGCCCGGATCAGATTCCGGGCCCGGACCGAAGCTGCGCTGGCCGGTGCTCGCGCCACCGCGGCGATTCTGGCGGTACTGCCGGTGCTGGGTGTCGGGTTGGGGCAGCTGATGGGTGCCCGGCCGCTCCACGTGCTGTTCGTCTCCTCGGCGGGCCGTTTCCTCCTGCCGCTCGGCGCCGGCCTGGCCTGTGCCGGGTTGCTCTGGGCCGACGAGATCACCCGCCGGGTGGCCCCGCGGTGAGCCCGCACACGCTCCACGCCTCCGTCCCCTATGCCGTCGACCCTGTTCCGGCGAACGCGGTATGCGTAGCGGCACCTCGAACACGCCCGCTGATACCGGTACGGCGGCCACGCTCTGCGCCGGATCGGTGTCGACGCACCCGGCACCCTCGACAAAGGCCGAGAGGAAAATCGATGGCGGTTTACGCCTCGTCGTTCGTTCTCCTGTCGGCTGCGATCCTGCTGATACCGGCCCCGGTACCGGCAGTGGCACGGCTGGGACCCGGCCCGGCGCGCCGGAGGGTAGGGGCCCGGAAACCCGTCGCGGCCGCCGACCCGGTCGCGATCGCGACGCTGTTCGATCTGCTGGCCGCCTGTCTGCGGGCCGGTTTACCGACCGCCGCCGCACTGCGCGCCGTCGCGCCGGCCGCGGCCGATCCACTGTCGGATCGGCTGCGGCGGGTGGCCGATCTCCTTGCCCTCGGCGCCGATCCGGCCGTGGCCTGGGCTCCCACCGAATCCGGTGCCGCCACGGCACCGGAGTTCGACGCGCTGGCCCGGCTGGCGCGGCGCTCGGCACGCTCGGGCTCGTCACTGGCCGCGGCCATCGGCGAGCTCGCCGAGGAGCGTCGCACCCAAATGGAGGAAGCGGCGACCGCGCGAGCCGAACGCGCCGGTGTCCTGATCGGCGGACCTCTGGGCCTGTGCTTCCTACCTGCGTTCATCTGCCTCGGCATCGTGCCGGTGATCATCGGCCTGGCCGGTGGCGTGCTCGGCGGAGGCCTGCTGTGACACGGCGGCCCGCGGCGGATACCGAGATGTGCTCGTACGGAACGGCTGTACGAGCCGAGAAGAGAGGGGGTCGGGGTGCCGATGAGCCGAACGACGACGTGGAACGCGCGGGAGCTGCTGCGGGGAGCACAGCAAGAGGCGAACGCTCGGCTGTTGCGGGTGATGTCGGAGGAAGAGGGGATGAGTACGGTCGAGTACGCGATCGGGACCATCGCCGCCGCCGCTTTCGGCGCGGTGCTGTACACGGTGGTAACCGGCGAGAGCATCCCCGATGCGCTGACCGGGATCATCGAGAAGGCGCTGAACACCAGCGTCTGAGGTGGCCGGGCGGATCGCCGGACAGCGGAACCTCCGACGGCAAGGGCGTCGTCGGGGTGTTCCGGCGCCCGGTCGTCGACGAGACCGGGTCGGTGACCGTCGAGGCGGCGATCGCACTCGCCGCGATCGCCGCTACCGCCGCGCTGTGTGTGGGGGCGGTGCTGGCGGCGGTGACCCAGGTGCGGTGTGTGGACGCGGCACGTGAGGCGGCCCGGTTGGCGGCCCGCGGCGATCGCGGCACCGCGGAGGTCGCCGCGCGCCGGGTGGCACCGGAGGGGGCGGAGATCTCGGTGCGCTACGACGGTGATCGGGTGATCGCTGTCGTAGCGTCCGATTCCCCGCTGTTACCCGTTCTCCGGCTGCACGCCGAGGCGGTGGCGGCAACAGAGCCGGATGCTGCCCCATGAGTCGCCGAGACAGGCCGCCACCGGTCCTCGGTACTCGCTTCCGACCCGCGGTCCCCCCGGACCGGCCCACCCGTTCGGCCCGGTCTCGACCGCGCGCCGGGCGAAATCGGCGTCGATGCTTTCGGCGCGATCACCGGCACACAATGTCCGAACCCGGCGGGAGGTGGTCGCCGACCGGGGAGGTGGGCTCGGCGACGGTTACGGCATGTCTGGCGGTGGCGGGCCTGATCGTGGTGACGGTGCTCGTCGTCCAGTTCGGCGGGGTGGTCGTGGCGCGGCATCGGGCCCAGACCGCGGCGGATCTCGCCGCGCTGGCGGCGGCGGCCGAACTGTGGAACGGCGCGGAGGCCGGATGTGCGGCGGCCGAGGCACTCGCACGGCGGATGGCGGCTCATGTCGCGCGGTGCGAGATAGACGGCTGGGATGCCGTGATCACGATCGAAGAAAAAGTACCGTTGGGTCCGTTCGGGACGCGGAGTATACGAGCGGTTGCGCGAGCCGGGCCGGTCGGAGAAGCGCCGTGATCGTGCTATGCGGAATTTTGTTAACGACGAATACCGTATTCGCTTAGCGACGGCAATTAATGGCCGGTTACTCGAATTCGTCATATGTTCCATAATTGATACAAAGGCACCTTCTGTAGCTTACAACCGGCCCTTTGGCAACAATTCAGTTAATATAATGGTTATCCTCTTAATTCTGTAGGTCGACAGGCGTACCGTGCGCGCTCCCGCTCATCCGGCAATGCCGTGACCACCGGGTCGCCCCATCGCCGTGGCGCATCGACGTTCCGGATGGGCCGCCTCGGCGAGAATCGTGGTCAACAACCGGATCGCCCCGGCCTTGTCGAGGGGATTGTTGCCGTTTCCGCACTTGGGCGACTGCACGCAGGACGGGCACCCACTACGGCAGGAACACGCCTCGATCGCCGCGAGGGTCGCGGCGAGCCAACGCCGCAGCATCGTGTAGCCGCGCTCGGCGAAACCGGCCCCGCCGGGCTGCCCGTCGTACACGAAAACCGTGGGCAGCCCGGTATCGGCGTGCTGAGCTGTGGAAACCCCGCCGATATCCCATCGGTCGCAGGTCGCCACCAGCGGCAACAGACCGATCGCCGCGTGTTCGGCGGCATGCAGGGCGCCGGGCACCGCGGTGGCGTCGATCCCGGCTCGGTCCAGGAGGTCCGGTGTCACGGTGTAGAGGACGGCGGTGGTGGGCAGGGTCTGCTCGGGCAGGTCGAGTTCGACCAGGTCGAGGACCTCTCCGGTGACCAGGGTGCGCAGGTATCCCACCACCTGGCTGCGCACTGTCACGTCCGCGAAAGCCGCGGTGACCTCGCCGAAGGTCGTGCTCTCGTGCACCGTGTCCAGCGTGAGAGAGGTGACCCGGCGGGCACTGGTGGTCCAGCCCGGGGTATCGGCACGGACCAGCGCGACACCGCCCTCGAGATCCAACTCCTCGACCAGATAACTCTCGCCCTGATGCAGGTGGACCGCGCCTTCGTGCAGGGTCGCCGGGGCTCGTCCGGCATCCGCGGTGCCGAGCAACCTCCCCGTCTCGGCCACCACGATCGCGACCTGGGTGCCGATACCGCCGCGGACATCGACGTCGTCGTGGGGCGGTTCGGCGCCTGTATAGAACCAGCGGCTGTCCCCCCGGGCTTCCCGGCGCCGGACGAGTCCCCGACCTGCCAGTTCCACGAGTATTCGATGGGCGCGGAAGGCTTGTGCCTCCGCCTCGGTCAGCGGCAGTTCCATGGCCGCGCAGAGCAGTTGCGGCCCGAGTACGTACGGGTTCGCGGGATCGATGATGCTGGCTTCCACCGGGCGGTCCAGCAGGGCCTCGGGGTGGTGCACGAGATAGGTGTCCAGCGGGTCGTCACGGGCCACCAGCAGGGCCAGCGCTCCTTGTGTCCGGCGCCCGGCCCGGCCGATCTGCTGGCGGAACGAGGCGACGGTGCCGGGAAAACCGGCCAGCACCACGGCGTCCAGCCCGGCGATGTCCACCCCGAGTTCCAGGGCGTTCGTGGTCGCCGCGGCCAGCAGGGATCCGTTCGAGAGTCCTGTTTCGAGCGCTCGCCGGTCCTCGGGCAGATATCCACCGCGGTAGGCGGCGACACGTTCTGCCAGTTCGGGGTCGATTTCGATGAGTCGCTGCCGGGTGTGGACGGCGATCAGCTCGGCCGCCCGGCGCGACCGCGCGAAGGTCAGCGTCCGCGCTCCCTCCAGGACCAGGTCGGCAGTGATGCGGGCCGCTTCCGTGGTGGCACCGAGCCGGACGGGCGCACCGTTCTCCCCGGTCACCGCGGTGAGCAGCGGGGGCTCCCAGAACGCGACGGTACGCGGACCCCGCGGCGAGCCGTCTTCGGTCACCGCCACGCAGTCGGCACCGACCAGCCTGGATGCCGCCGCGGCCGGGTCGGCCGCCGTCGCGGAACAGAGGACGAATACCGGCTCGGCGCCGTAGTGGGTCGCCAACCGGCGCAACCGGCGTAGGACCAGCGCCACATGGGAGCCGAACAGTCCCCGGTAGGCATGGCATTCGTCGATCACCACGTAGCGCAACCGACGAAAGAACCGAGACCAGCTTCGGTGCGAGCGCAGCAGGCTCAGGTGCAGCATGTCCGGGTTGGTGAACAGCCAGCGGGCCTCCGCGCGCACCCACTGCCGGATCTCGGTCGGGGTGTCGCCGTCGTAGGCGGCGACGGGGATCCGGCTCAGCGGCCCGTGCCGGGTGAGGTCACCGACCATCCGGAGTTGGTCGGCGCCGAGGGCCTTGGTCGGGGCGAGATACAGCGCGGTCGCCCGCTGGTCCTCGTGCAGGGCGGTGAGCACGGGGAGTTGATAGCCGAGCGATTTTCCCGACGCCGTCCCGGTCGCCACCACCACATGCCGGCCGCGGGCGGCATGGTCTGCGGTGGCGGCCTGATGGCTCCATGGTGCGTCGATACCCTCCGCACGCAGTGCGTCCACGACCTCCGGCGCCGACCAGGACGGCCAATCGGTCGGTGCGGCGGCCCGTCCGGGTACCTCGGTGATATGGGTCAGTCGCGAATCAGTGGCCGGAATGCCGTCGAGGACACGATTCAGCAACGATCGCCCATAGGACTGATCGGGCTGGATCTCTCGAGTCATGCCTGGGCGCCTTCCGCGTCATCAATCGGTGTGAAACACCGTCGTCCGCCTCGTTCCACCTGCGAGTTCGATACCCAATAGCGATCTGGGTCACAACGGGGTGCGCGGTCCGGACGCTGGTTATCGGAAGGCAAACATACCGGAAGTTCAGATTCGGGCGCGCTATCCCTTACCCCTGCATTCGCTAGATCATTTTTTTTGCAAATTGTCGGTAACTCCGCTGTTGAATTTCCCAAAGACATGGTTCACTGGGTCTCGGTCGAAAGCTTCTGTGTTCGAGGGGCGGATGCAAAGTCCAAACCCTGGCAGGATCGATGTTGCGAACGGCATACGTTGGCCCCCACGGGAGTCCAGAGTAGCGCCGACCGCAACAGGCCCGGTGGACGAAACCCAGTTGTCCGCCGTTCCCAGTAAGAAAAGAGAAGGAACAGAATGGCACAGGGAACTGTGAAGTGGTTCAACGCGGAGAAGGGCTTCGGCTTCATCGCGCCCGAGGACGGCTCTGCGGACGTCTTCGTCCACTATTCCGAGATCCAGGGTTCGGGTTTCCGTACCCTCGAAGAAAATCAGAAGGTCGAGTTCGAGGTTGGTCAGGGCACCAAGGGCCCGCAGGCCACCGGAGTTCGCGCGCTCAGCTGAGCGAGTCCACCTCCCAGTCCGTCCCTCGCCTCCCGTAACGGGAGCGAGGGACGAACTATATGTGGAGTATGCGAACCTCCGCATCCGCTCCGGCCACGCGCTTTCTGCGTACCCGGGCGTCCGCCCCGGCCGTGCGTTTCGTGCCCGCCTCGGGCGTGCGTATTGCGCAGACTCCGGCGTCCGCTCGGACCATGCGTTTCGTGCGTACTCGGTCGTTCGTTCCGGCTGACCGTTTCGGGCGTATCCGGCCGGTGTCGGCTTCGGCCACCCGCTCCGGGGCGGGCCGGGCGGTCCCTCCAGCGGCCCCGTCGCGGTCGGCTCGGGTGTGCGCGGCGGTCGCGTCCGCTGAGTTCGGCCGGGTGTCGACCTCGGCCGTGCGCGCGGGGCGTCGTTCGCTCATGGTCCGAGGCGAGCGGTCCCGGTGCTCCGCAGTGGCGGTTCCGGCCATGTGTTCAGGGGCGGCTGCTCGCTTCGTGCGCTCGGTCGACTCCCGGGCCGACGCACCGCTCGTGAGTTCGAGCGACTCCCGGATGCACGCTTCCCAGGTGCGTCCATCGCCCGGCGGCGCGTCCGCCATGCGCGTTCGGCATATCAGCGCAGCCGGCCCGGCGAGCTCTCCGCGCGCCGGAGTATCGGTGGACAGCGTGCTCTCCGCGCACGGCGGTTCATATGCGGCGGGCTGTCGGCGGAGCTCCGCAGCTGTTGCGGACCCGCGCTTTCCGGAACCGGCCCCCGCCGGCCGCTCGGCGGGTGGTGCGGCGGTGTCGGGAAGCAGGGGGTGGTACGCCGCTCTCCGGCACGGCGCTGCGATCGCCCGCCGGTCGTACCCGTCGAACGTGCTCCGCGCCACGCGCGGGGCGGAGGCGGATCGGTGTCCACGCACACCGGTCAAGTCGATACCGCGCGGATTCGTGACGCACCGTGCGTGCCGACTGTCGGCGCGGCCCTGCATACTGAACGGCATCGACGCGCCATCGCCCGATGGTCGCAACCGTTCGACCACGCGCGGCGTCGAGGTATAAACGTGACTGGTGGTGATGTAAGGCGTCACCATCTGCTCAATCAACCGCGTCCTGCGTACCGAGCAGTGTTCAGCGGGTCGAGAAGGAAAGGGATTCGCCGGTGGCAACACGAGACCGAAACGCAGCCGAGGCGGGTCGTCCCGTGCGTCGTCTCGTCATCGTCGAATCCCCGACGAAGGCCCGCAAAATCGCGCCCTACCTGGGGCGGGACTATACGGTCGAGGCATCGGTCGGCCATATCCGGGATCTGCCGCGGGGTGCGGCCGATGTCCCGGCCAAGTACAAGGGCCAGGACTGGGCGCGGCTCGGGGTGGACGTCAACAACGACTTCGAACCCATCTATGTCGTCAGCCCGGAGAAGAAGGGGAAGGTCACCGAACTCAAGGGCCTGCTGGCCGACGCCGACGAGTTGTATCTGGCCACCGACCCCGACCGCGAGGGCGAGGCCATCGCCTGGCATCTGCTGGAGACGCTGAAGCCGAAGGTGCCGGTCCGGCGGATGGTCTTCCACGAGATCACCGAGCCGGCGATCCGCGCGGCCGCCGCCGACACCCGCGACCTGGACAACGACCTGGTCGACGCGCAGGAGACCCGGCGCATCCTGGATCGGCTGTACGGCTACGAAGTCAGTCCGGTGCTGTGGAAGAAGGTCATGCCGCGACTGTCCGCGGGCCGGGTGCAGTCGGTGGCGACCCGGGTGATCGTGCAGCGCGAGCGGGAACGGATGGCGTTCCGGTCGGCGGAGTACTGGGATATCGCCGCGAAACTGGATGCCGGCGGCGAAGCCGACTCGGCCAATCCGCGGGTCTTCTCCGCCCGACTCGTCGACGTGGACGGCTCGCGGGTCGCCACCGGCCGCGATTTCGGCTCCGACGGCCGGCTCAAGGCCGATTCCCGGGCGCTGGTCCTGGACGAGGCCCGCGCCCGCCGCCTGGCCGAGGCGCTGCACGGCGCGGATCTGGTGGTGACCTCCGCCGAGTCCAAGCCCTACACCCGCAAACCGTATGCGCCGTTCATGACTTCCACGCTCCAGCAGGAGGCCGGCCGCAAGCTGCGGTTCACCTCGGAACGCACCATGCGCACCGCGCAGCGGCTGTACGAGAACGGCTACATCACCTATATGCGTACCGACTCGACCACGCTGTCGGAGTCGGCGATCAATGCCGCGCGCACCCAGGCCACCCAGCTCTACGGCGCCGAATTCGTGCATCCCACCGCCCGGCAGTACACCCGGAAGGTGAAGAACGCGCAGGAAGCGCACGAGGCCATCCGCCCCGCGGGCGACACCTTCGCCACCCCGGGGCAGTTGCACGCGCGGCTGGACAACGACGAGTTCCGGCTCTACGAGCTGATCTGGCAGCGGACCGTCGCCTCGCAGATGGCCGATGCCAGGGGCACCACCCTCACCCTGCGGATCACCGGCACCGCCGGCACCGGTGAGGAATGCGTGTTCTCCGCCTCCGGTCGCACCATCACCTTCCCGGGCTTCCTGAAGGCCTATGTGGAAAGCGTCGACGAGGAGGCCGGCGGTCAATCCGACGACGCCGAGACCCGGTTGCCGCAGCTCGCCGAGGGCGAAGGCGTCACCGCCGTCGAGTTGAACCCCGACGGGCACAGCACCAACCCGCCGGCTCGCTACACCGAGGCGTCGCTGATCAAGACGCTGGAGGAGCTCGGCATCGGGCGGCCCTCCACCTATTCGTCCATCATCAAAACCATCCTCGACCGCGGCTACATCTACAAACGAGGTAGCGCCCTGGTGCCGTCCTGGGTCGCCTTCTCGGTGACCGGGCTGCTGGAGCAATACTTCGGCCGCTTGGTCGATTTCGATTTCACCGCGGCCATGGAAGACGATCTGGACGCCATCGCCGGTGGTCGGGCGCAGCGCGGAAACTGGTTGTCCAGCTTCTATTTCGGTGGTGACGACGGAGCCGAGGGCTCGGTCGCCCGGGCCGGTGGCCTGAAGCGGATGGTGGGGGAGCGGCTCGACGATATCGACGCCCGCGTGATCAATTCCATCAAACTCTTCAGCGACGAGGCCGGTCGCGATGTGGTGGTCCGGGTGGGCCGGTACGGGCCGTACCTGGAACGTATGGTCGCCGACCCCGATAATCCGGATGCCGAGCCGACCTCCCAGCGCGCCAATCTCCCCGATGATCTGCCGCCCGACGAGCTCACCCCGGAGGTGGCGGAGAAGCTCTTCTCCACTCCGCAGGAGGGCCGGACGCTGGGCAGCGATCCGGACAACGGACACGAAATCGTCGTCAAGGAAGGGCGTTTCGGCCCCTACGTCACCGAGATCCTGCCGGAGCCCGACGAGGACCAAGCGGCCAAGAAGACCGCGAAGAAGAGCGCGCCGAAACCACGCACCGGGTCGTTGTTCAAATCCATGGATCCCGCCACGGTCACCCTCGAGGACGCGTTGAAGCTGCTGTCACTGCCGCGCGTGGTCGGGGCGGATCCGGCCTCCGGAGAGGAGATCACCGCGCAGAACGGCCGGTACGGGCCGTATCTGAAGAAGGGCACCGATTCGCGTTCGCTGGCCACCGAGGACCAGATCTTCAATGTGACCCTCGATGAGGCCCTCAAACTCTATGCCGAACCCAAACGCAGAGGTAGACAGGCCGCGGCAGCCGCGCCGCTCCGGGAACTCGGCAACGATTCCGCCACCGGGAAGCCGATGGTCATCAAGGACGGGCGCTTCGGGCCCTACGTGACCGACGGTGAGACCAATGCCAGCCTGCGCAAGGGCGACGAAGTGGAGTCGATCACCGACGAACGCGCCTCCGAACTGCTGGCCGACCGGCGGGCGCGCGGTCCGGTGAAGAAGGCGGCCAAGAAGACCGCCAAGAAGGCTCCGGCCAAGAAGACCGCCGCCAAGAAGACCACCACCGCGGCGAAGAAGACGACCACCGCGAAAGCGGCCGCGAAGAAGACAGTGGCCAAGAAGGCCCCCGCCAAGAAGGCGCCGGCGAAGCAGTCCTCGGGCCGGTCGTCTTCCCAGGGCGAAGACTAGGCGTCGGCTGTCTGTCGGACCGTCGCAGTAACGTCGCGCGCGAATACCGCCTGATGACAAGGAGCGCCGATGCCCGGTAGCCGGGAACGCGAGGATCTCGTTCAACTGCTCGACGAACAGCGTGAGATGTTCCGGATAACGTTGCGGGGTATCGACGACGAGCAGGCGCGCCAGCGGACCACCGCCAGCGAACTGACTCTCGGCGGCCTGCTGCATCACATCGTCCGCTGCGAGCGAGATTGGACGAAGGTGCTGGTCGAGCGGGACGAGAACGCCGAAACGAAACTCGAGGACTACGCGGGCGAGTACGCCATCGCAGACGATGAGACGGTCGCCGGACTGCTCGCCGAATGGGAGCGCGTCGCCGCGAACACCGCCGAACTCGTGCGCTCGGTGGACGATCTGGACGCCTCGATTCCCACACCCACCAACCCGTGGGTTCCGGGCCGCGTGTGGTGGTCCGCGCGCTTCCTGATCCTGCACATCCTCCGTGAGATCGCCCACCACAGCGGGCACGCCGATATCATCCGCGAGCAGTTGGACGGGGCGAACACCACCGCGCAGCGCGCCGGGTAGCGCGGCCGGCGGAGTCCGGGCGGTCGGGAGCCAAGCCACACCCCATACGCGTCAGGCTTCCTTCGCGAACGTCGTCACCCGAATAGATCGACTCGGCGATTACTGCTGCCGGCACGTCCGCGGCCTCGTCGGCAGCGGAGGTCGGCTACTCCGTGACCGCGGGTGGGCCTGGGTGCCGCGTCCCGGCGATGCGTCCCACCGGGCTCGGGAGGGTCGTGCCGGTGCCGCGCTATCCGTGCGGCGAGGCACGCCGGAAGCATTCCGACGGGGGCGGTTGTGGTCGGTCGAGCGTATTAGGGTGTGAGCGTGGTGGGTGTCTTCGAGCGTCTCGTGGGTCAGAGTTCGGTGGCCGCCGAGCTGGCCGCTGCCGCGGTCGCCGGTCGATCCGGAGTGGCCGAGGGCGCCATGACGCATTCCTGGCTGTTCACGGGCCCGCCGGGGGCCGGTCGCGAGGTCGCCGCGCTGTGCTTCGCGGCCGCGCTGCAATGCACCGACCCCGACCGACCGGGCTGCGGCCGCTGCCACGCCTGCACCACCACGATGGCCGGAACCCACGGTGATGTTCGCCGGGTGGTGCCCGAAGGCCTCAGCATCTCCACCAAGGAGATGCGCGGCATCGTGCAGATCGCGGCCCGGCGCCCCAGCACCGGACGCTGGCAGGTGGTGGTGATCGAGGACGCCGACCGGCTCACCGAGGCCGCGGGCAACGTACTGCTCAAGGTCGTGGAAGAGCCGCCCGAGCGCACCGTGTTCCTGCTCTGCGCCCCCTCGGTGGATCCGGAGGACATCTCCGTCACCCTGCGCTCCCGGTGCCGGCACGTTCCCCTGATCACCCCCTCCGCTCCCGCGATAGCCCGGGTTCTGCGCGAACACGACGGCCTCGACCCGGAAACCGCCGACTGGGCGGCCGCCGTGAGCGGCGGCCATATCGGCCGCGCCCGCCGCCTCGCCACCGACGACGAGGCCCGCGCCCGCCGCCGCCGCGCTCTGGACGTCGTGACCGCGGTTGCCCGCGGCACCGCCTACCTCGCCGCCGACGAACTGGTGAAGGCCGCCGAAGACGAGGCGAAACAGCTCAGCGCCGAACGCGACGAACGCGAACGCGAAGAACTCGCCACTGCCCTCGGCGCCGGTGGGACCGGCAAGGGAGCCGCGAGCGCCACCCGCGGCTCCGCCGGCGTCCTGAAAGACCTCGAACGCCGCCAGAAATCCCGCGCCACCCGCACCGGCCGCGACGCCCTCGATCGTGCCCTCCTCGATATAGCCGGCCTCTACCGCGATGCCCTCGCCATTTCCTTCGGCGACCCCGCCGGTATCACCATGACCCACCCCGATATGGCCGACCGCGCCCGCGACCTGGCCGAACGGGTCCGCCCCGAAGGCCTGCTCCGCTCCATCGACGCCGTCCTGGCCTGCCGTGAAGCCCTCGACCAGAACGTCAAGCCCCGTTTCGCGGTGGCCGCCATGGCCGCCACCCTTATCGTGCAAACCTCCTGACCAGCCGTTTTCGCGTTCTCAGGGCCGAGACGATAGACTCGCCACGCCGAAAGGCACGCCGCCTTAGCTCAGTCGGTAGAGCGCTTCACTCGTAATGAAAAGGTCAGGAGTTCGATTCTCCTAGGCGGCTCCAGGTCAGAGGGCATTTTCAGCTCTCCGCGCGACGGTTCCACCGGGCCACTGTGCCAACAGTGTGCCAACGCGCGGGGAGCATCCCTTTCAGATCACCCGAAGAGAGCGGCCCCCGCCGCTTTCAAATCCTCGGGCTGCGCATCGCTGTAGATAGACAGAGACACCGCCGGGTCGTGGCCGTGCCAGGCCGCGACGATATGGACCGGGATGCCGAGCGTGAGCATGAGACTCACGGAGGTGTTGCGCAGCCCCTTCAACTGGATACGCCGGAGTCCGGCGCGTTTGCTGATCCGCTGGAACTCATCGGAGTACCACTCCGGCCGCAACGGCGTTCCGTCTTCACGTACTGCGATGAGCCGATCCTCGGACCACGGCACGCCGAGCGCCAGGGCTTCCCGTTTCTGCGCCGCCTTCAACGCGCGCAGTGCTTTCGGCCAGATCGGCGGGCGGCGGGAGGGTGCGGCGGCTGCGTCGGGACTTCGGCAAGTTCTCCTCGGTCTCCGACCCGATGGCCGCCCGGCCCCGGCGGACCCGCAACGCTTCATCATCGAACCGGTTCCACCGCATGCCCAGCACTTCCGAGCGGCGCATGCCGTAGGTCGACATCAACCAGCACGCATGAAGGCGGTGCGCTGCCGCCGCCTGGCGGAACTGCTGGACCTCTGCCACGGGTGGGATCCCCATCGAACCCACCGGCTTGGGCCCCGAGGTGGACGCCCGGGTAGCGAAATCACCTACGCTCACGGCGGCGATTCGCGATCTTCAGCGTGAGGGGTGGTCGATCCGATACGGCTTCGCCAACGGTAGCTACACAGATCTCGGGTTCGACAGCACTCGAAACACCAAGCGCAAAGAGATCATCCTCGATGGTAGGAAGGCAACCGACGCAGTTCGTGCGACGGGGACTCTTGCGCACGAGGTCGGCCACGCCCGCTACGGGCGCGAGCCGCACGTGTCGAAGGCACGAAGAACGAAGGCGGAATGGTTGCGATTGAATGTGGACGCGCGTCTCAGAGACGAAGGCGAGGCCGTGCTCGTCAATGCCCAGGTCCGGCGAGAGGTACTGGGCGACGACGATGGTCCGGACATCGGTATAAGCGGCCGGTATTCCAAGGAATACATCGAGATCTACGACAGACACGCGCGTGACGAGCTGTCTCGATCACACGCGGACAACGAGCTGTCTCGATCACACGCGCGCGACGAGATCGCCACGCTCTACGGGAGCGAACGCAGAAGTACTGACGGCAAGTACTACCGCGACTATCTGATGCAGTACTGGAACGACCACTGGGATCGCTGGGAGAAGCTGCGTACAGGAGGGTCCTGAGGCGCACCCGTTCAACCAGGACTTCGACCAGCGTGGACACGCTCAAGGGGGGATCGGCCAAGGTAAGCCAGAAACCGGCAACGAGGTGATCTCGAGCGAGATTTCCTGGGGGTTCCCGGAGAACTCGCCGAATTTCGGGCGAATATGCCCTACTCGGTGGGTAGGTAGGGCTTCCTCGATCTCGTAACCAAGGTTTGAGACGATGCGGGGTGGATGCGCTGCCCCGGGCCCCGGGTCAGTCTTGAACAGCTCTCCTCGAGGTGGTACCCCTACGGTCGGTGCAGTTAGGGCGCTGGTAGTGATCGCACGGAAACAACGACAGTGGCCCCCAACCCACAGCGATGGTGGAATGTGCCGGAGATCCTGGTTGGGTTACCACGCCACACCGCACCCGGCCTGGGTTTTTCAGCGGCGCCTTCCGATCTTCGGCACCCCCGTTTGCCGTAAGGTTGCCTTCTCGGCCCGTGGCGCGAAGGACGACATCCCGCGGGCTTCGGTCGGTGAGGTGTAGTCGGTGGGTCCGGATGAACTATCAGGAAAACCGCTGCCTCACGTGGTGGAGCAGATGGTGGCGAGCACCGCCCGGTCTATGGAGTCGGTCGCCGATGCCGCGGCGGGCCGGTTCCGAAAGTTCGGCGATACGCTCGACCTGGGTGAAAGCCACGCGGCCGGAGTGGACCGGTCCTCCTTCTCCAGAGGAGAGACGCCGACCCTCGATCTCCGACGCTCGATTCCTGATAACGAAGCCGAAGGTGTTGATTATTGGGATCCCGATAGCGATGCCTGGGGCGAATCCAGCGGTGGGCGATTCGACACCGTGGATATGGGGGACGGTCACATCGGTGAGGACATACCGGGGCGCGTCAGCGACACGGGTGTGCGGTACCTGCGCACCGAGGCCGAACGGCGCCCGTTCCGCCTCGACATCCGCGACGGCCTTGTCCGCGACGCCAACGGGAACCTGTTCGATACGACGAACGCGAACGTGAGAGACGCTTTGGGGCGCCGCTTGAGGCGAGCGATATTCGTCATGGATGAACATGGAAATATTTACGCCTCGCTGTTTGCAAAGCGGCACGTATTCCAGCACTCCAGCTTTCTTGCGGGAGGGCCGGTCGCGGGAGCCGGTGAGCTCGAGGTGGTGAACGGTGAGATCCGCCTGATCACCGACCAGAGCGGCCACTATCTGCCCACGCAGCATCTCATGAGGCAAGTGCTGACCCGGCTGGAGGAATCCGAAGTGCGTCTCCGGCCCGACCAGGTGCGGATGCTCGCCACAGAGTGAGTCGCCCCAGAGCCGACCGACGCCAAGAGAGTGCACCGCAGCTCACTGGCCTGTTCATGAACCGATCGATTGATGGACAACGAGCTCTCATCGGAGTCACCAGGGGATTCAGGCCAAAGTCGCTGTTCAACAATCGTGTCGCGAGAACGACAGGTGAGCCGCTGTTCTGTAGACGACTGTGGGTTCGGCCGTCGTAGTTCTGCTCATCTCGAGCGTGTGTCCTTGTGTGCGCTCGTCGACGGCCCGGTAGGCAGATTCACGGAGCAACTCGACTTCGAGCTCGCAGAGCATGAACATCATTTCGATGGTGGTGTCCATCGGTTCCTGGGTCTTCTGCCCTTTCCTTCGACGATGGGCCAGCTGCCTGCACGCGGAGCTGCAGTACTCGGGCCGGCGGCCGCGGCCGGACTCGGTCAGCGTTCCGCTGCACGCCTTACACAGTCTCTGGCGGGCTGACGGCGACTCCTCTGCAGTGAACACCGCTCTCAGTTCGGGCTGCCGTAGGACCCTGAGTACCTGGCGCAACTCAACGGACTCACTCGCTGTTTGCTGGCTCTGCTCGATCACTTCGAGTAGCCCGGGTAGGTCGTAGGTGAAGCTCGGGAGCATCTCGGTGAAGTATTCACTGGCGGTCTTCCAGATGAGCTGGTGGGTGACGCGATCACCCACCGAGTCTCTTTGGCCGTGTTTGCGGGTCATCGGTTCCTCTGGCTGGAGTTCTGCCGACCCTCTATTTCGTGCCGAGCTCGGCGTTTGGAGACGGGCCGGCGCCCGAACGCGGCCGCGAATGCTTCGAACACTCTGGGCACGTCCTCCGGGCGCGCTCGGCGCAATGCCGTAGTGGCCACAATGATGACTGCTACGGCGAGGACGAGGACAGGCAGCTGGATCCAGAACACTGCCCATTCCCCGGCGATAGCGCTGACCGACGTGAGCCTCCTTCCGAAATGACAAGGCCCCCGGCATCGCCAGGGGCCTGATGAGACGAAAAAAGCCCCAACCAACGAGGTTTGGGGCTTTGGGCACAGATATGCCCTACGAGAGGAAGGGTATGCGCGACAGGCATCTCCTGTCAAAGCCAACGATAATCGCAGGTAGGGCGGTGTTTTTCTTCAACTCCGCACGACGCGGGCAGCAGGCAATTACGTAACGCCGTGGCCTATGAGGCAACCATTCGGACGCCTCGGAGGTCAGAGCATTCCCTGCGTTGCCGCAGCGCGTAGGTAGTTGTAGACGGTCTGGCGCGTGATGCCGAACTCGGCGGCCAGCACCGACTTCGATTCGCCGGCCTCAGCCCGGCCCCGCAGCTGGCCGATCTGGTCGGCAGTGAGTGCCGGCGCGCGACCGGTGTAGGCGCCGCGGGCCTTCGCCGCGGCGATACCTTCGCGTTGGCGTTCCAGGATCAGGGCGCGATCGAATCGGTGAATTTCACGCAGCAGAGGATTGCCTTCCGTGTGGGTCCGCAATTTCCGGGCAGCAGCGGCCTCGCGTCTGTGCGGTCAGGGTCTATCGGGTCGGGTAGAGCACTGCCCAGACCAAGACGCCCAAGGGTAGGCCGATCACCGCCGCCCACCCGATCACGATCACCGGCGGCGGTCCATGTCGAACACCGGCCACCGATACCCGCGCGGGTACACCTGCATCGGGGTCGCCAGCGCCGCCCGTTCGGTGATCATGTTGCGCACCGCGTCGGCGTGCTCGAACGACGCGACGACGACAGCGGTGGCGTTGTGCTCCACCAGGGCGCCGGTCAAGATGAGCGCGGTCGCCAGCGGCCCGCAGTCTGCATAGACCGTCCACACCAGTCGATATCCGTAGCGCTGCGCTACCTGGTGGATATCCACTCCGTTGCCGTGCGCATCCCTGCGAACCAGGCCGATCGCCTTCGGTGTCTACGAACCAGACACCTACATCGGGCAGCAGGTCCGCCAGATTCGCGCCCGGCGCGGTATCTCCCAACAGGTACTCGCCGACCGGGCGCGGCTGTCCGGTCGGTGATCGCCAAATACGAAACCGGGCTACGGCCGGTCGATTCCCGCCGCACACTGCTGGCACTGGCCGGTGCGCTCGGTTGCACGCTCGCCGACCTCACCGGCGGCGACGACCGGATAGACCCGTCCACCAGCATGTTTCACCGGTGGGTAGCCGATATCGAAACCGCACTGTGGACACAGGGCAATGTCACCGACACCCGGGTGCCGCGCACCCTGGACGAACTGGCCGCCGCCCCGGCCGGGCACAGCTCCGCTCGTAACCGGACATTCGGCGCGGCGAATGTCGCTCTGTGGCGGATGAGTTCGGCCGTGGAGCGGCGCGAGCCCGGGGAAGCGCTGCGGATCGGGGAGACACTGAACCCGACCGCCCTCCCGAACGGGGTGCGGCACGCACAGTTCTTCGTGGAGCTGGGCCGCGCGCACGCGATGAAGCGTGACCACCGGGCGGCGCTGCACGCTCTGTTGCGCGGTGAGCACGCCGCACCCCAGCACGTACGGGGTATGGCGCCGGTGCGGGAGCTGGTGGGTTCGATGCTGCGCAAGGCGCAGCGCGACCTCACCACCGGCGAGCTGGGACGGTTGGCGCAGCGGGTAGGTGTGGTGCCCTGACCAAGTGCCGGCCACTGGGCATTCGTAGCCGACCACCACGACCCGTTCCGACAGCCCGTAGACGGTGTTGTTGAACTCCGGCTCGACGTGGTTTGCCGGTGGTCACCACCTGTTCGAACGGCACATTGCGCCAGACGTGGACCGGGCCGGTGGCGACCAGGGTGTTTTCCAGGACATCGGCGTACCCGCCGCCGAACGCCCAGCGGTGCGCCAGAGGAGTCGAGAAGAACGGCCCGCCCTGGTTGGTCCAGGTGTACCGCGACGCCGGGGCCGCCCAGCGCCGGGCAGCGTGGATGACACCCTGGTAGCCCTGCTCGCCGAGGAATTCCTCGAGCACACCGATAGCGCTGCCCAGGTCCGGCACGACCGCCGGCGCCCCGGCATCGGAGAGCATCCGAGCGGCGAAGGCGGATTCCACCAGCAGTGGTTCGGTGAGTTCCCGGGTGTGCACCGCGCGGGCCAGCACTTCGGATTCGATCTGGTCGGGTCGGCACTCGCTCGCCGGGCGGCTCCACATTTCCCCGGGGATTCCGGGGCCGTTGACACCCGTTTTCGCACCGGTCACGCCCCGGAGTCACCGAGCAGGCCGTCCATACCGGCCACCGCTGCCGAGGTGAACACCGCGCGGGCGCCGAGACAATCCCGTCCCTATCGTGGACCGATGCCATCGGTCGAACAGGTCCAGTTCACCTTCGACTGCGCAGAGCCCGAGCGGGTCGCTCGTTTCTGGTCCGGGGTACTCGGCTACGAGCATCGGGGTTCGGCATGCGTCGATCCCTCGGGTGTGGGCCCGCGCCTGTACTTCCAGCGCGTTCCCGAAGGCAAGGTTTCCAGAACCGGCTGCATCTCGATGTGCGGGTCGGCACCGGGCTCGTGGGCGAAGCGCGCGTGGCCGCACTCGAGGCAGAATGTTCCCGACTGGTCGCGCTCGGCGCGGTACGTGTGCGGCTACTGCAGGCCGACGGCGACAACGAGTCGTGCCTGGTGCTGCAGGACATCGAGGGCAACGAGTTCTGTGTCGACCGAGTGGGCGCGCGGGGCGCCTTCGCGAGTTGTGCCCGTGCGGCAGTTTCAGCTGAGCTCTTCGGCCAATCCGACGATGATGTTCTCGGGGCCACGGACGTAGCAGAGCCGGTAGATGTTCTCGTATCGCACCACTTCGCCGACGAGTTCGGCGCCGTGGTCGCGCAGGCGGGCGATGACGTCGTCGAGGTCGTCGACGGCGAACATCATGCGACGGATACCCAGCGTATTCGCCGGTGCGTCTTTCGGTTCGGGGGTGATCGCCCGCGGCTTGTGGAACTTCGCCAGCTCGATTCGGCCGGGGCCGTCCGGGATCCGCAGCATGGCGACATCCTGCTGGACGTTGTCGAGCCCGATGACGCGTTCGGCTCCACGCCACTCGAGCGGACCTCTGCCTTCCAACTCCATGCCGAGTTCGACGAAGAACGCGATGACAGCGTCCAGATCCTCGACAACGATCAGCACGTTGTCCATACGCCGAATCGCCATATCAAGCCTCCTTGGATGTGGTGCGGCCACGATGCCCGCCTCTACCTCTGGGACGGAGCCGGCACGCCATTATCGACAATTCGGCCGCATCGGCTTCGGCAACATGGAAATGATCGTCGTCGTGGTGGTCTCGACGGTGACGAGCAACGATGAATGCCTACCTGTGGGTGGTCGATGGCAGGGCAGTCGGCGTGCCTTGGGCACGGAAACGCCCGGTGCCACCCGTCCGTGTCGGGCGGGTGGCACCGGGCGTGTCTCGTGTTCATTCGGCCAGGTGGAAGCCTGCCTCCTGGACTGCCGTGGCGATCGCGTCTCGGCCGACCGGTTCTGTGGCGGTGATGGTGACCAGGCCACCGGCCACATCCACGTCGACTGTCCGGACGCCCGCGATCCGGCCGACCTTGTCGCGAACCTTGCCGGCGCAGCACCCGCAGGTCATCCCGGTGACGTTGAGGGTTGTGGTATTCATCTCGCTGTTTCCCTTCTTGTTCAACGGATTTCGGGTCGTGCCGACCGGTTATGTCACCGATTCGGTGCGACGCATGGTCGCCGCCGTGACAGCGGCGCCGACGAGGGCGATGACGGCGGCGCCGATGAATGCCGCCGAGAACCCGTTGGTGAGGTCCGGCAGACTGTCGATACGGTCGGCGCCGAAGGAGGCGGCGACCGCGGTCATGGCCGCCAGTCCCAGCGCGGAGCCGACCTGGTAGCTGACGTTGACGATGCCGGAGGCCAAGCCGCCCTCCTCGGGGCGGGCCGCGGAGATGGCGGTGCCCAGCGAGGGCACGAAGGCCAGTGACATCCCGCCGGCCGCGACCAGCGAGGCCGGCAGGACGTCCATCCAGAAGTTTCCGGTCGGACGCACCAGCGACATGATCGCCAGGCCGAGTCCGAGCACGGTCAGCCCGGTCACGATCATCGGCTTGACACCGAACCGCTGCATGGCGCGGGGCGCCAGCACGATCATGCCCAGCATGATCAGGGTGGTCATCGGCAGCAGGGCCGAGCCGGCGGGGAAGGCGTTGTAGCCGAGTACCTGCTGGAGGTACAGGTTCAGGAAGAACCACATGGGCACCCAGGCCGCGCCGAGCAGGAGTTGGGCGATATTGGCGGCGGCGAGATTCGGCGCCGCGAAGATGCCCAGTCGCATCAGCGGTTCCCGGCGCCGCGCCTGGATCGCGACGAAGGTGGCGAGCAGTGCGGCGGCTGCGCCGAGGACACCCCACGTCTGTCCCGACGCCCAGCCGGCCTCCGGTGCCCGGACGATGCCGTAGACGGCCGCGGCGAGACCCGCGGTGACCGTTACGGAGCCGAGCAGGTCGACGGAACCGGAACGGGCCGGCGCGTCGGGCATGAGCGCGGGGACCGCGAGCAAGGCCAGCAGTGCGATCGGGATGTTGATGTAGAAGACCCAGGGCCAGCTGATGTATTCGGTGATGACGCCACCGAGGAAGACGCCGGCGGTGCCGCCCGCGGGGGCTGCCGCGCCGTAGACGGCCAGCGCCTTGGTGAGTTCTCCCGGCGTCGAACCGAACAGCATCATCAGCAGGGTCAGCGCCGCGGGGGCGATGAGAGCGGCGCCACCGCCCTGGATCGCGCGTCCGGCCAGTTCGATCGCGACATTGCCCGCCGCGCCCGCGAAGGCCGAGCCCGCGAGCAGGATCGCCCAACCGGCGGCGAACACCCGCCGCGCACCGAGCAGATCCGACAATCGCCCGCCGAGCAGCAGCAACCCGCCGAAGGCGATGACATAGGCGTTGAAAACCCAGGTGAGGTTCTCCTGGGAGAACCCGAGATCGGTCTGCATCTTCGGGAGGGCGATCCCGATGATCGATGTATCCATGATGACCATGAACTGTGCGGCGGCGATGACCGCCAGCGCCCACCACTTCCGCGTGGTGGTCCGCGTCTGCGTACTCATGACATTTTCCGTCCTCTCGGAGCCCTTCCGGGGTCGCTACCATACCCCCCTAGGGTATCTCTTCGTCAAGAGGGAATGTCGGCAGCGGGTGCATTCGGCTCGATCTCGAGGCCATTCGCCGACCGGACTTGCACATACCCCCCGGGGGTACTACGTTCATCGTCGTAACCGCAACATGATCGGAAGGCCGCGACTATGACCACTCGGACTCACGCCCATCACCACGGCGACCACACCGCTCATGCCGCTCATGCCGAGCACGTCGCACACGGCGACCACGCGGGGCACGGCACACACGCCGACCACGCGGGGCATGCCGGTCACACGGGGCATGCCGGTCACACGGGGCACGGCGAGCACGCGGGGCACGGCAGCGCCGTGCCGGGTGGCCTCCAGATCACCCAGGACGGGTACACCTTGGAGCTGGCGGAGCCGATCACCGGCACGGGTGAGATCGACTTCCGGTTCCGCATTCTGGGTCCGGACGGGAAACCGGTCACCGCCTACTCGGCTCTCCATGACCGTGATCTGCACCTCATCGTGGTGCGGCGCGAACTGACCGGGTTCTGGCATGTACACCCCGAGTTGGGCGCCGACGGCGTCTGGTCGGTGCGGCTGAATCTTCCGGAGGCGGGGGCCTACCGGGTGTTCGCCGATATCGCCCCGCGCGCGCTCGGCAGGACACTGACCCTCGGTGCGGATCTGGCGGTGGCGGGGCAGTACGCGCCGCGGCCGGTACCGGCGGCCGCGCGCAGCGCGATCGTGGACGGATACGAGGTAGCCCTCGAGGGCGATCTCGTGCCCGGGGAAGGTCGCCTGCTCACGCTCACCGTGCGCAAGGACGGCGAGCCGGTCACCGATCTGCAGCCCTATCTGGCCGCCTACGGCCACCTGGTGGTCCTGCGTGCGGGCGACCTGGCCTATATCCACGTGCACCCGAACGGCGAACCCGGCGACGGGGTGACCGCGCCCGGTCCGGACGTCACGTTCCACACCGCCGTACCCGGGCCCGGCACCTACCGCCTGTTCCTGGATTTCCGGCACGGCGATGTAGTGCGTACCGCTGCCTTCACCCTGCCCACCGTCACCCATTGAGCTCGTCGGTGGGTGGGTGCGCGGCGCGCCCGCCCACCGACGGCGAAGGAGTCCGGCATGTGCGAGTGCTGTTGTCGAACCACCCGTGGCCCACCCCTGCTCACCCCGAAGGAAGTATCCGCGATGCGCTCCGCGCCCCTGACCTCCTCACCGTTCCGAAACCGCGACTATCTGCGGCTGTTCACCGCTCAGGTGACCGGCCTGTTCGGCACCGGACTGACCACCGTCGCCCTCGGGTTGCTCGCCTACGAGCTCGCCGGTGCGGCCGCTGCCGCCGTCCTCGGCGCCGCGCTGACCATCAAGATGGTGGTCTATGTGACGGTCGCCCCGATCGTGGGCGCTTATGCCGACCGGTTCCCCCGCCGGCCGTTCCTGGTGTCCCTGCACCTGGTCCGCGCCGCTGTGGTGCTCGCGTTGCCGTTCATCGATCAGATCTGGCAGATCTATCTGCTGATCGCCGTCCTGCAAACCGCTTCCGCCGCCTACACTCCGACCTATCAGGCCGTCATTCCCGACATCCTGCCCGATGAGCGTGAATACACGCGCGCCCTGTCGGCGGCCCAGCTGGCCGCGACCATGGAGACCCTGCTGAGTCCCATGCTGGCCGCTGTCGCGCTGACCGTGATGAGCTTCCACTGGTTGTTCGTCGGCACCGCGATCGGCTTCGCCGTCTCGGCCGCGCTGGTGATCAGCGCCCGGATACCGGACGTGACGGCCGCGACCGAGGGTTCCTTCCGCGAACGGATCACGGTCGGACTGCGCATCTTCGCGGGTACGCCGCGACTGCGCGGCCTGCTCGGATTGAATCTCGTCGTCGCGGCCGCCGGATCCGTGGTGATGGTCAATACGGTCAACTATGTCCGCGATGTCCTCGGCGGCACGCAGTCCGGCGTCGCGCTGTTGCTGGCCGCGAACGGGTTCGGGACCATGCTCGTCGCCCTGGTGCTTCCTCGCGTCCTCCATCGCCTCGGTGCCCGGCCGGTCATGTTCACCGGCGCGGTGACCCTGCTCGCCGCACTCGGATCGGCCATCGCCCTGTCCTTCGCCGACTCCGGTGACTGGCGCGGGACCGCCGCCGTCGCGGTATGGGCAGGCGTCGGTGCGGGCACCGCGGCGATACTGACACCCACCGGGCAGGTACTGCGCCGTTCGTCCCGACCGGCCGACCGTCCCGCGCTGTTCGCGGCCCAGTTCTCGCTCTCACATGTGGCGTGGCTGCTCACCTACCCGATCGCCGGATGGTTGACCACCGTTGCCGGCTTCACCACGACCTGGGTGGTTCTCGCGGGGCTGGGTGCGGCGGGGATGGTGGTGGCACTGCGGATGTGGCCACGTCACGACCCGGAGGTGCTGACCCATCTGCACGAGGTCGGCACGATCGACCCCGCGCGCCTCGCCGACGCGGTACGCGTGGACGACCGCTACTACCGGCACACCCACGCGTACGTCATAGATGCCGAACATCCGCGTTGGCCGACGGCAGGGCGACGGCTGGTCGAGAGCGCCGCGGCCTGAACATCACACCGAACCGCGTCATCCGGCGGGCACCCGAAATCCGGGTGCCCGCCGCGGCGTCCCGCTCGGGAAACGGGTATCCAACTCGGTGTGGTGGTGTCCCGGTGGGGCCCTGAACCTGGACAGGAATACGCGCCGATGTCAGGATTCCGGGTCCCGTATTCGCGCAGTCGGTTCCGAAGAGACGCCGGCGAATCGGTCGGCGAGTAAGCGCGTGGCCCGGACCCGTGGATCGCGACCGGTCCGGGGGCGGGGAGGGTGACGGTGGAGGTGTCCGTCGGCGAACCCGCCGGGCGATTGCGCGGCGACAACCGCTGGCCGGGGTGGTCCGTGAGCTAGTGTCGGTGCTCGTGCTCATCGCTATCGCAGTGTTCGCGGCGGTTTCGGCGTTGCTCCATGTCTACATCTGGTACCTGGAGTCGTTCGCGTGGACCGGTGCGGCGCGAGCTGTATTCGGCACCAGCGCCGAGGAAGCGGCGGCGACTCGGGAACTGGCCTTCAATCAGGGCTTCTACAATTTGTTCCTGGCGATCATCGCGGTGGTGGGAATCGTGGTCGCGACGGCCGGGGACCGCGGTGTCGGGGTGGCGTTGATCTTCGCCGGTACCAGCGCGATGCTGGGTGCCGCGCTGGTCCTGCTGCTCTCGTCTCCGGACAAGCGTGCCTCGGCGGTGAAACAGGGGGCGGCGCCACTGGTGACCGTTGCGCTCGGGGCGATCTGGGCCTTCATCGGTTGAGCGGACGGTCCCGGCGGGTCACGAGTGCTGCGAAGGGCCGGCCTGTTCCAGTAGCCGGCTGAGGATCGCCAGCCGGTTCTCGCGCAGGCCGGGGCGCAGCCGTCGGCCGCGTTCGAGGGTGGCCAGGCCGTGCAGTGCGCTCCAGCCGGTCTCGGTGAAGGTTTCCACGTCCTGGTCTCCGGCGAAGGGCCCCAGTACGGAGACCAGTTCGGCGAACGCGTCGCGCAGGGTTTGCGAGGCGCCGGGGCCGAATTGCAGATCGGTGGACATGGCGAACATCGCGTCGTAGACGGCGGGGTGCTCGGTGGCGAATTCGATGTAGGCGCGGGCGAGTGCCGCCAGTGCGTCGGAATCCGACTCGGCGGTGATGCGGGCGCGGTGCAGAGCGGCGGCGAGTTCGGCGATGCCGTCCTCGGCGACGGCCGTGACGATGGCGCGTTTACCGGCGAAATGGCTGTATAGGACGGGCTGGCTGTATTCGATCCGGTCGGCCAGTTTGCGGACGGTCACCGCGTCCCAGCCCTCGGTCTCCGCCAGTTCGCGCGCGGTATCGATGATCAGCCGGTGGCGCTCCGCCCGCTCCCGTTCCCGCCTCTTCTGAACACTCATGCTCGAAACTCTAGCACTGCTAGACATGTAAGCGGGGTTAGATTAATGTCGCTCTCATACATAGCACTGCTAGATTTCGGAGCACTCATGATCACCACTCGGCGTCTCGCCACCGCACTCTCGCTGCTCGGTGCGGCGTTCATCCTCTACATCGGGATCAGCTACCTGATCTCTCCCGAATCGATCGCCCCCGGGTTCGGCCTGCCCGAGTGGCCGACGGGTGACGCTGCGGCATTCATGAATCTGAAGGGCATTCGCGATACGGCCTGCGGGATCCTCGTCCTCGTGCTGCTGGTGCTCGGGCAGCGTTTCGCGCTGGGCGTCGTCATGCTCGTCGTCGCACTGATCCCGATCGGCGATATGACCACGGTGCTGGCCTACGACGGCTCCACGGCGACCGCCTTCGGAGTCCACGGCCTCACGGCGCTGCTCGTGGGCCTCACCGGACTGCTGCTCCTCCGCGAGCCCGCGGCATCCGCCCCCGCTCCGGCGTAACTGCCCGACCACGACCACTGCCAGCTGAATCTGCAAGACACAGGAGCCCGATATGTCCGTATCCGTCCAGATCCTCGCCGCCGTCGCGATTCTCACCAATGCTGTCGTCTACGGCACCGATGTCTTGGCCGCGCTGGTCATGCGGTCGGTCTACCGCCGGCTCGACGACGCCACCATGACCCTCAGCGCGGGTTGGGGTCACTACTACGCCGATGCGCGTATGCCGCCGGTCGGTATCACCGGAGTGGTGGCGGCATTGGGGGCCGCGGTGATCGCCGCTCTGACCGGCTCCGCCGGTGCCGCTGTTTCGGCGGGTCTCGCGGTCCTCGCCCTCGTTGTGTGGCTCGCCCTCTACGCCCGGATCGCCAAACCGATCAACGCGGCACAGAAGGCCGCCGCTCGATCCGGTGTGACGCCGCCGAACGCCCGTGCTCTGCAGGAGCGTTGGGACAGCATCATCTATCCCCGCGTCATCCTGCAGGCCCTCGCTCTGGTCGCGTTGCTCGTCACCCTGGGCATCGCTTGAGCGCGAGAAAATTCCCGGCGGCCGGGTGGGACGACCGTCCCCCCGGCCGCTCACGTCCGCCGGTCGCACCGCGAGTCGCCGTCGCGTGAAGTCGCGTCGCGTACGGGTGGACCGGAAATCGGTTCCCCCGGCTCCGGTCGGCGTCAGAGCACGATGACGTTCTTGCCGCGGGTATGGCCCGACTGGCCCGCGGCGAAGGCATCGGCGACTTCCTCCAGGGAGAAGGTCGCCGCGACCGGGACCACCAGGTCGCCCTTGGCGGCGAGGTCGGCCAGGCGCTGGGTCTGGGCGCCGTCCGGGCGGACCCAGACCGCGTGGCCGCCGTGCTCGGTCACCGAGCCGTCGGCGATCGAGGCATGGCGGCCGTTCTTCGCCAGGACGGCCAGGGTGGTGTCGAGCTGGCCGCCGACGAAATCGGCCACCGCCTGCACCCCGTCCGGGGCGAGTTCGCGGATGCGTTCGATGACGCCCTCCCCATAGGCCACCGGTTCGGCGCCGAGTTCACGGAGGAAATCGTGGTTGTGTTCGGAGGCGGTGCCCAGGACGCGGGCGCCGCGCGCCCGGGCGATCTGGACACCCAGGCTGCCCACCCCGCCGGCCGCGGCGTGGATGAGCACGGTGTCCTCGCCGGTGACCTGGAGAAGATCGAGGGTGCGCAGGGCGGTACCGCCGGCCAGGGGCAGCGCGCCGGCCTGCTCCCAGGGCAGATCCGCAGGTTTGCGGGCCACGCGCGCCGCCGGTACGGCGACCAGTTCGGCGAAGGTGCCGTCCTGCAGGACGTCTTTGCGGGCGTAGGCCAGTACCTCGTCCCCGACCTCGAATTCCGGGGTATCGGTGCCCTTGCCGACCACGATCCCGGCGACATCCCAGCCCGGGATCACCGGAAAGATCGCATCGATCAAGCCGTCCAGCGCGCCCGACATGAGCTTCCAGTCGACCGGATTCACCCCGGCCGCGCGCACCTCGATCAGTACCGACCCCGGAAAAACCTTCGGTTTCGGCAGGTCGCGCACCCGGATATCGCTGTTGTCGGTGGTGTACCGGTCGTAGGTCGCTGCGCGCATAGTCCAGTCCTATCGGTTGCGGTCGTCATTGCGTGCAACGACGCGCCGCAAGCGGTATTCCGGAGTCCGTACGGCGGCGAACGACCGGTGCGGAGGGTCCGCCGAGCCGGGCGACGCTGACCGGACTCGGGGACTTCCCACTCAGCCCGCGGCCGCCGACCGAGAGCTGGTGCGGTTCAGGATGGCGGTCAGTTCATTGTTGAAATGGTCGATCCGCTCGATATTGCCCAGGTGACCGGTGGGCCAAACCTGATAGTCGGGCCGGTGACCGGCCTCGACCATGGTGTCGGCGATGAGGCGCGACATCCGTTCGGGGAGCAGGCGGTCGTAACGGCCGGCGATGATCGTGGTAGGTACGGTCAGGTTCGCCGCGGCCGCGCCCAACTGTAGATCCGCCAGGATGGCGGCATGCCGGCCGCGGGCCAGCGGGCGGCAGGAACGCACGATGTTCAGGGCGAATTCGGCCTGCTCGGTGGTGGCGCCGCGGGCCATGATGCGTTCTTTCAGGATCTCGCGGGCCGCCCAGCCGCCGGGCAGCGGGAGGGGCGTGGTGAGCAGGGACTCCGCGACGATCATCGGTAGCCGGATCGGCGAACCGAGCAGGCTCAGTGGCTGCTTTCCCAGGCTGAGCGGCTTGTTCAGCAGCGGCAGCAGATCGGTGTCGTAACGGATATTGCCCGAGGTGGTGTTGGCCAGCACGACCGCGCGGGCCCGCCGTTCCACCTGCTGCGGATGGCGGGCGGCCCAGGCCTGCAGGGTGATACCGCCCATGCTGTGCCCGACCAGCAGGGCCTGCTGACCCGGCCGTAGAGTCGCGTCCAGGACCGCGGCGAGATCGTCGGCGAGGGTGCGGTCGCCCAGCGGGGTCCGGCCGAGCGTGCTGTCGCCGTGGCCGCGCTGATCGTAGGCGATCACGCGGTAGCGGTCGGCGAAGGCGTTGATCTGGGGGTGCCAGTATTCGATGCAGCAGCTCCAGCCGTGGATGAGCACGATCGGCTCGGCATCGGCGGGACCGTAGGAGTGCACGCGCAGGCGGGCGCCGTCGACAGTGGTGACGGGAACGACCTCGGGATGGGCGGCCGGTGCGTTGTAGTGGGCCGATCGGAATCGGCGCGCGCGCAATGTAGCTCGGTACGGGGCGGTCAGAGCGCCTTGATGCGCCTGCGACAGCGCGGTTATCGATTTCACCAGCATCAGAACACTCCTTTGTGCCTGCTGACACGGTAACCCTGCAAGCTGGGTGCTTACAAGAGCAAGCGCCGTTCCGGTTCGCTTCATCCGGGAATGCCGTTGTTGTCCCGAATATCGCGCCGGTGCAGGGCTCTGTTAACTCCAGGTTGCCCATCCCGCGAACGTTCTATGCCTGTTCCGATGCGTCCACGGCCTGTTCCGATGCAACCGGAGCAAGCACCTCCGGAGGTTGTGGCGTCAACCCGCGGGCCGCGACTACCGTGAATGTCGTGAACGACTCGGACGCAGCAGACCCGCGCGAGCTCGTGGGCCCAGGGGCTCCGGCGGCGGCCGCGCCGGGAAACGGCGATGCCGGGTTGTCCGGGTGGCGTGGACTGCTGCTGCCCGGTGCGGCGGCGGTCGCGGGGGCGGCGGCGGTGCTGTTGCTGCACGTCCGCGACCCGCATATCGAGGGCTCGTACGGGCTGTGCCCGGTCTACGCGCTGTTCGGTGTGTACTGCCCGGGTTGCGGGGGTATGCGCGCAGTACACAACCTGACCGAGGGACATATCGTCGATTCCCTGCACAGCAACCTGCTGGCGCTGCCGGTGTTGACGCTCTACGTGTTGTGGGTGGGCGATTGGGCGATCCGCGCATGGCGAGGCGAGGGGCCCCGCCTGCCCGGGATCAGCAGCCTCACGATGTGGACGCTGCTCGGCTCGATCGCCCTCTACACGGTGGTGCGCAATACGCCCTGGGGCACCTGGCTGACGCCGGTCTGAGAGACGAGGTACAGATGCGCGATTCACTCAAGGACCGGGTACGCGGCAAATTGCTGCGCCAACTGACCGAGGACGGCCCGGAGGGTGCCGAACCCGAGGATCCACGGCTCATCTCGGTCGTCACCGACCTCGAGGCGCTGAACAGCGTCGCCGAGGACGATCCGCTCATCGAACAGCTCGCGGGCCGCTACCTGGTGTTCTGACCCGCGCTCCCACCGACCGGTGGCAGCTGCGGCAGCGGTTCGGCATACAGCCATTCCTGCCACAGCGGCTGCAGGGGTGCCACGCTGTAGTGGCCGACCAGGTCGGTGAACTCCTCGGTGGAGACCGAGGCGTGCCGGTGGCGTGCGGTCCAGTCGCGGATGAGCCGGAAGAACGCGGTATCACCCAGCTCCAGCCGCAGCGCGTGGAGCGTGAGGGCGCCGCGTTTGTAGACCCGGTCGTCGAACATCAGCTCGGGCCCCGGATCACCGACCACGATGTTCTGCGGCTCCCGGCGCAGGGTGTGCCAGGCCGCGCGGGCGAGCTGATCGGCGCTGGGCCCGTGCGCGGCCTCCGACCAGATCCACTCCGCGTAACAGGCGAAACCCTCGTGCAACCAGATATCGCACCAGTGCTGGATGGTGAGGCTGTTGCCGAACCACTGATGGGCGAGTTCGTGCGCGACCAGGCGTTCGGCGCCGCGGCGTCCGTCGCAGTGGTTGGCGCCGAAGACGGAGATGCCCTGGGCCTCGATCGGGATCTCGAGCTCGTCCTCGGTGACCACGACCGAATAGCTCTGGAACGGATACGGGCCGAACAGCTCGCTGAACACCGACATCATCTCGGGTTGCCGGGCGAAATCGTGGTCGAAGGCCGCGCGCAGCGACGCCGGTACGACCGCGTGGATCGGGACCGGCGTGTGCCGGCTGGTGAGCTGATGCCTGCGGTAACGCCCGATCTGCACGGTGGCCAGATAGCTCGCCATCGGCTCGGTCTGTTCGTAGACCCAGGTGGTCTGGCCGGCTTTGACCTGTTTACCGACCAGCTCGCCGTTGGCGAGGGTGAAGTACGGGGTGTCGGTGGTGATCGAGATCCGGTAGCTCGCCTTGGAGCTGGGATGGTCGTCGCAGGGGAACCAGGACGCGGCGCCGTTGGGCTGGCTGGCCACCAGTGACCCCTCGGTCAGTTCCTCCCAGCCGACCTCGCCCCAGGGCCCGCGGACCGGTTTCGGGGCGCCGGCGTACTGCACGGCCAGTTGGAGGATTCCCCCCGCGGGAATCCGCTCACGCGGGGTGACGGTGAGTTTGCCGCGCTGATGGGTGTACTTACCGGCTTTGCCGCCGTTGATCAGCACCTTCGATACCGCCAGCGCCTGGGACAGGTCGAGGGAGAAGCGTGGGCGCTCGGCGGTGGTGACGGCGGTGATCACCGCCCGTCCGGCGAGCCGGTTGCTGGACACCTTGTAGTTCAGGTCCAGTTCGTACCGCGATACCCGATAGCCCCGGTTCCCGTTCTGCGGTAGATAGTCGTCGATGGGGGCGTCGTAGAACCTGCTCCCCATCAGCTGTCCGCGTCGTCGTCGGCCGGATCGGATCCGAGGTCGGCCGCCGGGCCGGCCCAGGGGGCGATGGGATTGCCCCACCATCTGGTGGAGGCCGGGACGGTGTCGCCGCGCATGACCAGCGAGGCCGGGCCCACGGTGGCCGCCGCGCCGAGGGTGGCGGCGGGCAGGGCGACGCAGTGCGGCCCGAGAGTGGCGCCGGGCTCCAGGGTCACGGCGTCCATGGCCATGATGCGGTCGTGGAACAGGTGGGTCTGCACCACGCAGCCGCGTTCCACGGTCGCGCCGTCACCGAGTGTCACCAGGTCTGCCTCCGGAAGCCAATAGGATTCGCACCATACCCCGGTACCGATCCGCGCGCCGAGCGCGCGCAACCAGAGGTTCAATACGGGCGTACCGGTTGCCGCGCGGGCGAACCAGGGCGCCGCGACGGTTTCCACGAACGCGTCCGATACCTCGTTGCGCCAGACGAACGAACTCCACAGCGGATGCTCACCGGCCCGGATCCGCCCGACCAGCACCCATTTCGCGGTGACCGCGCTCGCGCAGGCCACCGCGCCCGCGACCATAAGGACCACCCCGGACAGCAGTGCCGCCGCCGGATAACCGAAACGATCGGCCAGCCGGGCCAGCGCCGACAGGACGCCGAGCCCGATGGCGAAGGTCACCACGACCGCGGCGAGGCGGCAGGTCTCGAAGGCGCCACGGAACACGCGCAGCCGCAGCGGCGGATCGAAGGTGCGGTCGGTATCGGCGGTCCCCGCGGCCCGGCGCAACCGGACCGGCGGACTGCCCAGCCACGACGAGCCGGCCTTCGCCTTGGTCGGCGCCGCCGACAGCACCGCGACCAGTCCGTTCTTCGGCACCCGCCGGCCGGGCGCGGCCATCCCGGAATTGCCGAGGAACGCGCGTTTGCCGACCTTCGCCTCCCCGATGTGCAGCCAGCCGCCACCGAGCTCGTAACCGGCGACCATGGTGTCGTCGGCCAGGAAGGCGCCGTCGGCGACGGTGGTGAACTTCGGCAGCAGCAGCACCGTGGAGGCTTCGACCCGTTTGCCCACCTTCGCGCCCAACAGCCGCAACCAGATCGGGGTGAGCAGCGAGGCGTAGAGGGGGAACAGGAAGGTGCGGGCGGAGTCCAGCAGACGTTCGGTGACCCAGACCTGCCAGCCGACCCGGCTGCGCACCGGGTGATAACCCTCGGTCAGTCCGATACTGAGCAGCCGGACCGCGACAACGGTCGCGACCGCGTAGACCACCAGGCTGAAACCGGTGGCCACCGGTAGCCACAGGAAGGCGGGCAGCAGGGCGTCCGCGAAATCCACGGTGTCCCGAATACCCCAGGCGATCACGGCCAGACCCGCCGCGAGCCCGAACAGCGGCAGCGCTCCCAGCGCCAGCGACCCGACGCCGAAGGCCAGCACCCAGTGCACCGCCCGCTCCGGTGTCTCCGCGGGCCAGCGGTGCCGGGCCTTCCCGACCTTCACCGCCGGTGAACCCGCCCATTCCTGACCGGCCTTCACCTTGCCGGACACCGCCGACCCCGCCGCGATCTCGGCGTCACGGCCGATCCGCGTACCGGGCAGCAGCACCGACCGGGCGCCCACCACCGCGCCCCGGCCGACCACGATCGAACCGATGTGCACGGTATCGCCGTCGATCCAGTACCCGGACAGGTCGACCTCGGGTTCGACACTGCAGCCGTCGCGCAGTTCGAGCATGCCGGTCACCGGCGGCAGCGTGTGCAGATCCACGCCTTTGCCCACCTTCGCGCCGAGGGCGCGCGCGAAGGGCACCATCCACGGTGCTCCGGAAAGGTTCTCCGCTCCGCTGGCCTCCGACAGCCGCACCGCCGCCCACAACCGCAGGTGTACCGAACCGCCGCGTGGATAGCTGCCCGGTCGCACGCCGGCCAGCAGGGTCCGGGCGCCCGCCACACAGATCGCCATCCGGCCGAGCGGGGTGATGAAGACCAGGAACAACAGCGTGGTCCACCACCACGACAGGCGCGGCAGCCAGGGCAGCAGATCGAACCATCCGGCCACCCCGGAGGCCACGGCCAGCCAGGTGACCCATTGCAGTCCGGTCAGCGTCGTCAGTGCGACGGTGGCCAGTACCTGGATCCACTGCGCGGACCGCGGGGTGGGGCGGACCGCCCGTGTTTCGGCGACAGCGGCCGGGGCGCTCTGGTCGAGGAGTTCGGTGAGCGCGCCGAGACGGGGGTGGTCGTACACATCGGCCACCGTGACCCGCGGGTATCGCGCCCGCAGTCCGGTGACCAGCTGCGCCGCCGACAGCGAACCACCGCCGAGTGCGAAGAAATCGGCGTCGGCGCCGGTGATCTCGGCGCCGAGGACGTCGGTCCACAGTTGCGCGACCCAGGCGGCGGTGCCGGTGAGCCCGTGGTCGGTTCCGGCGTCGGCGACGGGCCAGGGCAGCGCGTTCCGGTCGACCTTGCCCGACGTGCGGGTCGGCAACTCGGGGACCACCACCAGCCGGGGGATCAGCGGAGCCGGGAGGCGGCCGGCGAGCCGGGCGCGCGCGGCGGCCAGGTCGTAGTCCTCGGTGACACCGGTGAGGTACCCGATCAGGACCGGCGCGCCGGTCGCCGTGGCCCGGACCGCGGCGGCCGCGCCGCCGACTCCCGGCAGGTGCTGGAGCGCGTTGTCGATCTCGCCGAGTTCGATCCGGCGGCCGCCGATCTTCACCTGGTCGTCGGCCCGGCCGAGAAAGATCAGCCCGGCCTCTTCGTTGCGCACCAGGTCGCCGCTGCGGTAGGCGCGGTCCCAGCCCAGCGTGGGCAGGGGCGCGTACTTCTCGGCATCCTTTGCCGGGTCGAGGTAGCGGGCCAGCCCGACCCCGCCGATCACCAGTTCTCCGGTCTCACCTTCGCCGACCGGTTCGCCGTCGGCGTCGACCACCACCAGATCCCAGCCGTCCAGCGGGAGACCGATCCGTACCGGCCCGGTGCCGTCGAGCAGCGCGGCACAGGCCACCACTGTGGCCTCGGTGGGGCCGTAGGTGTTCCACACCTCGCGATCCGGGTCGGCCAGCCGCTCGGCCAGTTCCGGTGGCACCGCCTCACCGCCGAAGATGAACAACCGGACCGATTCCAGGGCCTCGGCGGGCCAGGTCGCGGCCAGGGTCGGGACGGTGGACACCACGGTGATGCCCTGCCGGACCAGCCACGGGCCGAGATCGGCGCCGGTGCGTACCAGCGCGCGCGGCGCGGGGACCAGGCAGGCGCCGTGCCGCCAGGCCAGCCACATCTCCTCGCAGGACGCGTCGAAAGCGACCGAGAGGCCCGCCAGCACGCGGTCGCCGGGACCCAGCGGCGCGTCCCGGAGGAACATGCGGGCCTCGGCGTCGACGAAAGCGGCCGCGTTGCGGTGGGTCACCGCGACACCCTTGGGCGTACCCGTGGAACCCGAGGTGAAGATGATCCAGGCATCGTCGTCCACCGTGGGCGCAGGGCCGGGTCGCCCGTCGACGGCTGCCGCCGCGTCCGTACGCCCGCCGACCGGCTGGATGCCGTCGGCCGTCACCACGGCCGTCACCCGGGCCTCGGTGAAGACCAGCTCCGCCCGCTCCGCGGGATCGTCGGCGTCCACCGGGACGTAGGCCGCGCCGGCGTGCAGCACCGCCAGAATCGTGAGGTAGAGCTCCCAGGTGCCCGAGGGCATCCGCACGCCCACCCGGTCACCGCGACCCACTCCGGCGGCGGCCAGTTCGCGGACCGAGCTCTCGAGTTCGGTGCGCAGCTCCGCGTAGGTGAGGGTGCGGTCCGCCGTGGCGATCGCGGGCGCGTCGGGATGTCGCGCGGCCGTCGCGGCGACGATATCGACCAGGGTGCGCGCCGGGGGCGCGGCCTCGGCCCGTCGTAGCGCGCTCTCCGCATGCACCTGCGCCCGCATCTGTCCGGCCCACCTTCCATCGCCCAGCCGACGGACTGGTTCTCTCATACGAGGGTTACCGCACGGCAAACAGCGGTCGACCGGGTGAACAGATTACTCGGCGACGGGTGACATCCGATGTCAGCGGGCGGGGCGAGGGCGGTTATTCCACGTCGTCGGCGAGCAGGGTCGGGCGGTGGTACCGGCCGTTGTAATAGAGCAGCGGGGCCGCGGACGCTTCGTCGCCGGTGTCGTCGTGTACCCGGACCACCCGGCCGACCACGAAGGTGTGATCACCGATCGGGATGAGCTGCTCCACGGTGGTGCGCAGCCACAGCGGGGTGCCGTGCAGGACCGGTTCGCCCGTGTCCAGAGTGCTCCACAGGGCGGGGTCGCTGAACCGGTGCGCGGCGGTACGGGCGAAACGCTGGGCCAGGTGCCGCTGGTGCTCGCCGAGGAAATGGATCACCACGGACTCGGCGGCGGTCAAAGCCTCCAGACTCGAGGATGTGTGGCTGATGTTGAACGAGACCAGCGGGGGGTCGAGGGACAGCGAGGCGAACGAGGTCGCCGTGAAACCGACCGGACCGGCGGCCGAGCCGAGCGTCACGATGGTGACGCCCGCCGGGTAGTGGCGCATCGAGGCGCGGTACTGCTCGGCGGTGATACCGCTGAGGTCGTCGGGGATCCGGATTCCGGTCTCGGGCCGTGGTACTTCGGTCACCTCGCCGACGCTACGCCCGGAACGGCCCGTCGCGGTGAGCTGGTCCATTGTCCGGGAGGGTGGTGGCGGGCGTCAGTCCACGTCGAGGGACAGTCCCGCGGTGATCCGCAGCAGCTCGGTGTAGGAGGTGCGGAAAACAGTTCCCGGGCTGCCACCGGCGGCCCACAGTTCGCGATGACTCGACAGCCGCGAATCAACCCAGGTGGGCAGATTCGCCGGATGACCGATGGGCGCCACACTGCCCGGCAGCTGCCCGGTGTAGCGCACCACCAGATGCGGTGGGGCGGGGATCAGCGCGCCCTCGAGGCGCGCGCCGGTGCGTTCCGGATCCACCTGGTGCGCCGCCGAGACGAGAAGCAGGATCGGCTCGTCACCGAGGAGAAAGACCTCCGAATGCACAAGCGCCCCGAGTTCCACCTCCATCGCCTCGGCGGTCTCCGCGGGACCGGTCGCCGATTCCGGCGCGGTGACGATCAACCCGTGGTGGCCACGGGCGATCAGAGTATCCGAGACCCGGCAGGTTATCTGTGGAAGCGACCTGCGCATGGGCACAGGGTAGAGCGATACACAGTGTCCCGCGCGGCTTTCCCCACTCACCGGACGAGGTCTTTTCGTCCCCGGTCGCGCCGGTGAGCCGCGGCCGGCCCGGTACCCGGCGCCCGACCTGCCCCCTTAGGCTGGGCAGATGACAGATTGGCAGGCTTTCACCGTCGAGACCGACGATCGCGTCGCCCGGGTGACCCTCACCGGGCCGGGTAAAGGTAATGCGATGGGCCCGGATTTCTGGCGGGAGCTGCCGGAGATCTTCCACGGCCTCGACGCCGACCCCGAGGTCCGCGCCATCGTCCTCACCGGCTCCGGGAAGCACTTCTCCTACGGCCTGGACCTGCCCGCGATGAGCGGCACCTTCGGCCCGCTGATGGCCGACCGCGCGCTGGCCGCCCCGCGGACCGATTTCCTCGCCGACATCCGGCGCCTGCAGGCCTCGATCACCGCCGTCGCCGACTGCCGTAAACCGGTGATCGCCGCGGTTTCCGGCTGGTGCATCGGCGGCGGTCTCGACCTGATCGCCGCCGCCGATATCCGCTACGCCAGCGCGGAGGCGAAATTCAGTCTGCGTGAGGCGAAGGTCGCCATCGTGGCCGATGTGGGCTCGCTACAGCGGCTACCCGGGATCATCTCGGAAGGCCACCTACGTGAACTGGCTTTCACCGCCAAGGACATCGACGCGGCCCGGGCGGAGAAGATCGGCCTGGTCAACGACGTCTTCGCCGACCAGGAGGCGGTACTGGAGGCCGCCCATGCCACCGCCCGCGAGATCGCCGCGAACCCGCCGCTGGTGGTGCAGGGCGTGAAAGACGTACTGGGACAGCGTAATTCCGCCGCGGTGGCCGAAGGCCTGCGCTACGTCTCGGCCTGGAACGCCGCCTTCCTCCCGTCCGAGGATCTGACGGAAGCCATCCAAGCGGTCTTCGAGAAGCGGCCCCCGGAATACAAAGGCCGCTGAACGCCACGACTCGGCAGGCCCCGACCTGTGGACCACGCTGGTACGGCTGCCCCCCACGACCCGATGTGAGCTCGGCCCGGCCGACCGCGCGGTCGAGTCGCCATCCGCCCCCAACGTCGAATCCCGACGCAACCCCCTGCGTCGAGTCTTACGAGACACCTCCAAGGGTTGAGGCCCGTCTCGCCGTTTCGGCCTCGAAAGCGCCCGCGCGAAGCGCAAGTCTCGAGGCCGAAACGG